>NZ_AGVX02000583.1 GCF_000239155.1 Actinoalloteichus spitiensis RMV-1378 | reverse complement strand
CCGCCTTCGTCGTGCGCGGGTCGGGGTGCGCCGGCTGCCACCGCACGCACCGGGATGTTCCCCGGCGGACCGGGCTGCACCATGGACGGTCGCCCGTCCCGCGCGGTGGGCCTCACCCGGCACCGTTCGAGCCTCCGCGCCTCCCGGGCCGGGACGCGGACAGGGGCCCGAGGCAGACCGGCCGCCGTGGTGCCAGGGGCCGGAGACGGATGGTGGGGGCTCGGGCCGTCGTCGGAGGACGAGCTGGCCCCTCGCGTGGGCGATCCGGCGAGGAGAACGGACGGTGCCCTGGCCCGGCTGCCGTTCCCGGCGCCGGCGATGCCCCGCACGGACAGCACGGGGGTGCCACCGGCTCGTACTCCCCGTCGAGCACCGGGCCGGGCCGTCGGGCCTACTCCTCCTGACGCGGACGTCCGGCCGTGCGACGCCGAACCGGAGTTCGACGACGGAGGTCACGGCGGGTGGGAGCAACGCCCCAGCAGGGTGCCCACTCCGACGACGGTTCTCCGGCAGCACGGGCGGGGAGCGGTCTGGCCTCGGTGCTTCGCCACGGGTATCCGCGGTCGGGGCCGGGGCGGTCCGCCCGGTCGCGCCACCCGCCCCGGGCGGCCATGACCGGGATATGAGCACTCGGTGCGTGGATCAGCGGGTATCGGCCGCTGGTGGGAGTCGCTCCGAGGAGGCACTGGTAGCAGCCGAGGGCGCTGCGGGGCAGGGATGTCGGTTCGTGCCGACGGGACGGGGGTGGTCGACGTTCGCCAGCCGTCCGAGCCGGGCACCGCCTCGCCCACCGGTGCCCGGTGGCGCCGAGGAGGAGGGGGCGCGGGGGATGGAGCCGTGGCGCCTCCGCCCGACCGGTGGGATGTGACGGGGTGGTGGACCGGGCGGGCCGCGAGGGGCCCTGGGCGGGCGGGTCGCCGGTCGGGGAGCGGATCAGTGCGCCTGCCGCGACCGCGTGCGGCGGGTGTGGACGTGCCGGGCGGGCCGGAGGCCCACCCGGCGGGCACGGGGGAACACGGGTGTCCTGGTGATGCGGGCTGGTCAGCCGCTTTCCACCTCGGGCAACTCCAGCCGTCCCGCGAGGTGCGGGACGGGCCAGGCGTGTGGTTCCGCCCGGAGCAGTTCCTCCGCCTTCGCCATCATGGCCAGCACGGACGCCGAGCCGTCCCCGGTCACCCAACAGCTCCGGAGTCGGGGGCGGAGGCGGGCGCCTCCGAGCCGTGTCGGCTGGG
>NZ_AGVX02000584.1 GCF_000239155.1 Actinoalloteichus spitiensis RMV-1378 | reverse complement strand
CCCGGACGCGGCGGGCGCACGGCGGCCCCGTTCCCGGGGGCCTGGTTCAAACGCCCGCCTCCGGACGGTCAGCGCCCCGCTCCCTCCGACTCCGGGGCGGCCGGGGTCTCCGTCGGCCCGGCGGCCGGCCCCGGGGGCCCGGCCCCCTCCGGCAGGAACAGCAGCGCCACCACCAGGACCGCCGACAGCCCGGCGGCGCACAGGAACCCGCCGGTGATCGAGGTCGCCTCCATCAGGGGACCGAACAGCAACGGCGCCGCGAACTGCCCCGCGAAGGTGGCGGTCCCGGCCAACGAGGTGGCCTGTGCCCGTGCGGTGGGAGGTGCGGCGTCGGCGATCAGCACGGTGAGGGCGGGCATCGCCAGTCCCATGCCCAGGCCGAACGTGGTCACCGCCAGCAGGATGAGCGGCGGCGAGTCGCTCAGGCCGAGGCAGAGGAAACCCGCGCTCCAGCCCACCACCGCGATCCGCAGTACCGCCGGGTACCGGAGGCGGCGGCGGATCCGCGCGTAGACCAGGCCGACGAGGCTCATCGCGACCGCGAGGACCGCGCTGAAGACCGACACGACGAAGGGGTTGTGCACGCCGACCTGGGCGAGCCGTTGGGGCAGGAAGACCGCGACGGCGAGCATCAACATCGCCAGCACCAGCAGCAACCCGCAGTACGCCATCAGCAGGGGCGTGCGCAGCAGCGGCACCAGTCCGCCGCTTCCCGGGTCCCTGGCGGGAACCGGCACCTCGGGGAGCGCGACCAGGGTCGCGACCGCGATCGGGATTCCGACCAGGTAGACGGCGAACGGGCCGTGCCAGGACACCGCTCCCAGGGCTCCTCCGACCAGGGGCCAGAGCACGCCCCCCAGGCTGACGGCGGTCGAACGCCATCCGACCACGCGATCGCGGGCCGCCCCCTGGTAGAGCATGAGGATGGCCACCGTCGTCCCCGTGAAGACGGCCGCCGCGCCCAGGCCGAAGACCAGGCGGGTGACCAGCAGCGGGATGTAGGAGTCGACCACCAGTCCCGCTCCGCCGGCCAGCCCGTACACCAGGAGCCCCACCGCCAACGGGCGGCGCACCCCCCAACGGTCCATGACCCATCCCACGACCGGGCTGGCGAGGGCGATCGCCAGGGAGTGGGCGGTGAGCACCAGCCCCGCGGCCGTTCCCGTGACGGCCAGGTCGGCGCGCAGCACCTCGATCACGGGCCCCAGGATGGCGCCCGCCATCACGCTCAGGGTCGAACCGAGCAGCAGGACGACGAGGATCCCGGGCCGCTGCCCGGGCCCAAGGCGTGCTGTCGTGGACATCAGGACTCCCCTCGGCGAGGCCCCCGGCGGCGGTTGGAGGCTCGGGACCGGCCGTGCCGTGCGGCGGCACGGTGAACCTGGTCCTGATGATCTCGCGTACGGGCACGCAGGGCACCCGTTTGGTGACACGGAGCGGTCACGGTTCTCGCGCACCGCGTCGAACCTGTTCCCCCGGACGTGGGAAAGGCTCCTCCGGAGGGAGGTGATGAGCGCACCGGACGCACGAGCGGCGGGAGTACCTCCCCACGTCGCTGGTCCCCCGCGCACCGGCCCCTCCCTGGTCGGAGCTGGTACCGGGATCCAGGCCCGAGCGGCGTCGCGGGCCGGGGCGGGCGGGGCGCCGGGGAGGCACCGGCGGATCGGGCCTCCGAGCCGGCGGCTGGACCGCCCTGCTCGCCGACCGCCGCGGGACCACCGGACCTCCAGCGGTGCTCCGGCGGCTGGACCTGCTCGGGGTGGGGCCGGTGGCGCCGACGACCGGCAGTCCGACCGGGCGACGGCGGAGCGGGTGGGCGGGACCGGGCTGCCGGTCGGGGCGGG
>NZ_AGVX02000585.1 GCF_000239155.1 Actinoalloteichus spitiensis RMV-1378 | reverse complement strand
CGCCCCGCCGGCGGGGCCCGGCCCCTCCCCGGCGGCACGGGTCGCGGCGGGGGCGGCCCCACCCGGCCGGGGCTTTCGTCTTCGGCGGAGACGGGCTTTGGTCCCTGCCCGCCTCCGCCGGGGCGGGCCTAGCGTCGTGATGAAGGACCCGACGGGGAGCCGAGTCGACCCGGGAGCTGGTGAGCATGTCGGACGGTCCTGGCGACGAACAACTGTGGTCGGCCGTCGACCACGCGACCCGCGCGCCGTCGGTGCACAACACCCAGCCGTGGCGTTGGCGGTGGGAGCAGGGGACGGTGTGGCTGTACGCCGACTGGAGCCGGCAGCTGCGGGTGACCGATCCCCGGGGGTGGGACGTCCTGATGAGCTGCGGAGCGGCCCTGCACCACCTCCGGGTGGCCCTCGCGGCCGCCGGGTGGGCCACCGAGGTCCGCCGACTTCCCGATCCGACAGACCAGTCGCTGCTGGCCGTGGTGCGCACCCGACCGCACCAGCCCACCGAACAGGAGCGCCGGACGGCGTCGGTCATCCCGGAACGGCGCAGCGACCGTCGCCGGTACGACCTGTGGCAGGTGCCCCTCGCCCTGATCAGGGAGATGGAGGAGCGCGCCGCCGAACAGGGGGTGACCGTGCGCCCGATGACCGACCCGGCCACCCGCTACCGGTTGGTCAGCGCGATGAAGGAGGCGGCGGAACTCCAGGAGTCCGACGAGGCGTACGTCTCCGAGTTGGCCACGTGGAGCGGGCGCCTCTCCCAGGACGTGGAAGGTGTTCCGGCCGCGAACACCCTGGCCGCCGGTGTCGAGGACACCGACGTGCCCACCCGGCACTTCCCTGGTGGCGAGCTGCCCAGATCGCCCCGCCAGTTGAACGAGCCCGACGCGGGCACCCTGTTGGTGCTGGGCAGCGCCCGGGAGGACCGGTTGTCGTGGCTCCGGGCCGGGGAGGGCCTGAGCGCGGTGTTGTTGTGCGCGGCCGAGCACGGCCTGGCCAGCTGCCCGCTGAGCCAGGTGCTGGAGGTCCCCCTCACCCGGGACGCACTGCGCGAACGGGTGCTGGACGCGCAGACCCACCCCCACATCGTGGTGCGGGTGGGCTGCCCACTGCTCAACGCTCCCCCGCTGGCCCCGCCCCCGCGCCGTCCCCTGGCGGAGGTCGTGGAGCGTGCGACAGCGGTGCGGTAGGGGCGTCGCCCGACGTCCCGGCCCTGCGGGCGTGCGGAGCGGAGGAAGGAGTGCCCGATGTACTACGGACCGACCTGGGGGCCCGGCCCCTGGATCTTCTTCGTCGTTCTCCTGTTGTTGATCGTCGCCATCGCCCTCTCGGCGTTCCTGGTCCGACGCGGCGTCGCGGGTGGCACGGCCGGCGCGCACCGGGCGGATGCCATGACTCGCGAGACGGGGTTGGAGAGCGCGCGGCGGATCCTCGACGAGCGGTTCGCCCGGGGCGAGATCAACGAGGAGGAGTACCGGCGGCGCCGGCAGGTCATCGACGGTGACGGCACCCCGCCGGACGGGTGAGCCGGCGACGGCGCGGGTGCCCGGGGACAGGGGGTCGTGGTTGACGACGGCCCGCCGGCGGCGGCGCGAGGAAGCGCGGGACGACGCCACCGACGACCGGCGCGCCGTGTCCGGACGCGCTCACGGCGTCCCCGTCGGGGCACGGCACTTCGTGGCGGACGGCCCGCCCGGTCGTCTCGCTGGCGCTCGCGCGGGTGGCCAGGCGCACGGGAGCGGTTACGCTCCGCTCGCGGGCGGGCCTGGTACCGGGTACCCACCCCTCGGGGAGCGCCGCACTCCGCGCCGGGAGGGCGTGCGCGCTGCCGGGTTCGGCACTCGGGTGCCCGGAGCCGGGGGATGGCACGCTCCCCCGCCACCCCGTGCGTGACCCGTCCACTCCCGGCACCCCTCCGGAGTCCCGGCGCGCCGGGCACGCTCACGCCGGTGGCCGCTCGGTGGTCAGCTCCGTCCTGGCGACCAGTGGCTGTCGACAGGTGATGTCCCCCGACGACGAGCAACGGCAGCACGGCCCGTCCGGTGCGCCACGACGACCCGTCCTGGGCGCGGCCGCGACACGGCACGTCCGGCGGGGCGAGCGGAGCGGCACAGGCATACCGCTCCCCGGACGCCCGCGCCCCCCGAGCCGAGTGGGTGGCCAGGCGGTGGTCAGGACTGGTCCACCGGGCGGGCGATGATGACCGGGCAGGACGCGTGGTGCAGCAGGGTGCGGCTGGTGGACCCCAACAACATGCCGGTGAACCCGCCACGGCCCCGGCTGCCGACGATGATCATCCGGGCACGTTCGGCCTGGCTCAACAGCCCCGGCCCCGGGCGGTCCCGCACCACCATGCGATGAACGCGCACGTCCGGGTACCGCTCCTGCCAGCCGGCGAGGCGCTCGGCCAGCACCAGTTCCTCGGCGGCCTCCACGGCCTGCCAGTCGACCATGTTCCTGGTGAGTTCGAAATCGCTCTCGAAGGCCGCGTCGATCCAGGTGTGCACCGCGAGCAGGTCCGCGCCCCGGAACGCGGCCTCGTCGAAGGCGAAGGCGATGGCACGTTCGCTGGTGGGTGAGCCGTCGACGCCGACGAGGATCGGCCCCGCCTCCGGTGGAGGTTCGGTCGGTGCCCTCCCCCGGATCACGGCGACCGGGCTCTGCCCGTGGGCCGCGAGCGCGGTGGCCGCCGACCCGACCAGCAGGCTGGAGAAGCCGCCACGCCCCCGGGACCCGAGGACCACCAGCTGGGCCTGCCGGGACAACGCGATCAACGCCGGAACCGGCCCCTCCATCCGGGTCTCCGGTCGGATGTCGATGCCCGGGGCGACCTCGGACGCCACTTCCGTCGCCCGGTCCAGGTACTGGGCGACGTCGTCGCGTTGCGACTGGATGATCGCGTCCACCGACTCGGGAGTGGTGACCACTCCGGGGTAGGTGACGAACAGCGGGAGGTAGGCGTGCGCCAGCACCAGCGGGACACGGCGTTCCCGCGCCTCCTCCGCCGCCCACCGCGTCGCGTTCAGCGCCGCCTCGGAGCCGTCAACCCCGACCACGATGTGGTGGCCGACTGTGGTGGTCATCGCGTCCTCCCCAGGGTCTGCGCCCGGTGTGCCGGCGACGACGGCGGAGCGGGCGTTCCCCGACCCGCCGGCCTGACGGGTCGGCGGGTCGCCCAACCTCCGTACCACCGCCTCCCCGTTCGACGGTACGAGGCGGGGGGTCCGCGCGCCGGGGACTTCCGGCCCGTGAGGAAGGGACCTCCGTCGCCCCTCGGCGGGCGGGCGGGTTCTGGTCACACCGGAACCCACCCGCCGGGAACGTGGTCTGGCCCGGGCGCCACCGGGGCGTGCCGGCCCACCCGCCGCGGAGTCGGGACGCCGCCGGCACCCGGTCCGGCGGTCGGCGGGACCTTCGACCCTGCTCCGTACCGCCCGACGGCGGGATGCTGGCGACATCCCAGCGGGGAGAGGAGGCCGTCATGGAGTACGTCAAGCGGTGGAACATCGAAGTCTCCGTGGTCGAGGAGGGACGGGAGACGCACGCCGAGGCCCGCTTGTACACGACGGAGGCCCAGCCCCCACTGATCGGCGAGGGGCGAGCGCGCTGCAACGTGTCGGACGACAACGTCCCCCAGATCGGCGACGAGCTGGCGGTGGCCCGCGCGCTCGCCGACCTGTCCCGCCAGTTGGCTCGGATGACGGCGACCGACATCGAGTCGATGACACACGAGCCCGCCTTCGTGCGGGTGTAGCGGGCGCCTCGCCGCCCGCCAGGGGCGGGCCACGCACGGGTGTGAACCCCGGGGACGTCTTGGGGCGGTCCCCGGCCGGCAGGTGCGTCCGCCTCCTCGCGGCGGCCGTCCCGGTGCCCGGGGACCCCGAGGAGGAACATCGGCGGG
>NZ_AGVX02000586.1 GCF_000239155.1 Actinoalloteichus spitiensis RMV-1378 | reverse complement strand
GGGGCGGCCTGCGAGCGGCGGGGCGGGGCGTGGTGGCCCCGCCGGCCGGCCCGCGACCAGCGGGAGCGGGACGCGGGGCCGCCGACCTCCCGGACCGCCGCCCCACACCAACCGGCGAACCCGCGCCCCAGCACGCCCCGCGCGGTGCGGATCCGAACGGTGCCGTGCACGTCCCGGCCCCCCTACCCCCCGCCGAACCGGCGCACTCGCCGCACCGGCTGCGGGCGCGAGGCCGCACCGAGGACGGCCCCGGGGTGCCCCAGGGGCACCGGGTGGCCCTCCACCCGCGCCCACACGCCACTCCCGGCGCCCCACGGCACCGGGTGCGGAGGAGCCCGATTCAGCCCCGGAGCGGGCCGCTCAGCGCTGCGGAGGCTCCGACACCCGCTCGACGTCCGCGCCGAGCCCACGCAGGTTCTCGACGAACCTCGGGTAACCCCGGTCGATGTGGAACACGTCCCACACCTCCGTGACACCCTCCGAACACAGGCCGGCCAGCACGAGACCGGCGCCAGCCCGGATGTCGGAGGCCCACACCGGCGCGCTCGACAACCGCTCCACACCCCGGATCACGGCGTGGTGGCCGTCCGTCCTGGCGTCCGCGCCCAACCGGACCATCTCGTCGATGAACCGGAACCGGGCCTCGAACACGTTCTCCGTGATCATCGACGTGCCGTCCGCGACCGCCGCCAGCACCACCGCGAACGGCTGGAGGTCGGTGGCGAAACCGGGGTAGGGCAACGTCACGAAGTCCACCGCCGTCGGCCGCCCGGACATGACGACCCGGAACTCCTCGTCCCCGACGGTGACCTCCGCGCCCGCCATCCGCAGCTTCTCCAGCACGAGGTCCAGGTGGTGCGGATCGACACCGCGCACGGTGATGTCCCCCCGCGTCGCCCCGGCTGCCAGCGCCCACGTCGCGCCCACGATGCGGTCGCCGATCACCCGGTGCTGGGTGGGCTGGAGCGCCGTGACGCCGTGCACGGTGAGGGTGGACGTGCCCGCCCCCTCGATCTTCGCCCCCATCCGCTGGAGCATCGCGCACAGGTCGATGATCTCGGGTTCACGGGCCGCGTTGTCGATCACCGTGGTGCCGTCGGCCAACACGGCCGCCATCAGGATGTTCTCGGTCGCACCCACGCTGGGGAAGTCCAGCCAGATCTGCGCGCCGTGCAACCCCTCCGCCTCGGCGACCACGCACCCGTGTTCGATCTCGCTGCGCGCGCCCAGCTTCCGCAGACCAGCCTGGTGCATGTCCAGGGGCCGCGAGCCGATCGCATCCCCACCGGGCAACGCCACCACGGCCCGGCGGCACCGGCCCACGAGCGGCCCCAGCACGCACACCGAGGCGCGGAGCTTGCTCATCGACGCGAAGTCGGCGCGGTGGTCCGGCTGGGCGGGCGTCGTGATGCGCACCGTCCCGCCGTCGATGGTCACCTCGCACCCGAGGTTCCGCAGGACATCGCCCATCAAGGGGACGTCCAGGATCTCGGGGCAGTTGGTGATGGTGGTGGTTCCCTCGGCCAGCAGTGCCGCCGCCATCAGTTTCAGGACACTGTTCTTGGCGCCGACCACGTCGACGGTTCCCACCAACCGCGCGCCACCACGAACCCGGAAGTGCTCACTCACGGCCAGCCAGCGTAATGGTCGACTCCTCGACGGTCGCGACGGCCACCGGACGTGGCGGGTCAGACACGACGACGCTGGCCAGACAGGCCTCGCCTCCGTAGGCTGCCCGACATGTCCGTGCACCTGAACAGGATCTACACCAGGACCGGCGACGACGGCATGAGCCGTCTCGGCGACTCGAGCCAGGTGCGCAAGACGGACCCGAGGCTCGTGGCCTACGCCGACGTCGACGAGGCCAACGCCGCGATCGGGACCGCCCTGGCGCTCGGCGCTCCCCCCGAGGACGTCGCCGAGGTGCTCCGCAGGGTCCAGAACGACCTCTTCGACGTCGGGGCGGACCTGTGCACCCCGGTCGTGCCCGACCCCAGGTACCCGCCGCTGCGGGTCACCCAGGCCGCCGTGGACCGCCTGGAGGGGTGGTGCGACGACTTCAACGCACGGCTCGGGAAGCTGGACTCCTTCATCCTGCCCGGCGGAACGCCGGCCGCCGCGCTGCTGCACACCGCCCGGACCGTGACCCGCCGGGCCGAGCGCGCGGTCTGGGCACTGCTGGAGACCGACGCCGAACGCAGCAACATCCTCACCGCCCAGTACCTGAACCGGTTGTCCGACCTCCTGTTCATCCTCGCCCGGGTCTGCAACCCCGACGGGGACGTGCTGTGGAAGCCCGGCAGCGGCCAGGCCTGAGGACGTCGGAACGCAGGACCCCGGTTCGGGCACGCGGGTAGGGCGACGGCCGCCACGGCCGCGCACCGGAGACGGCCGGATCCCGACCAGGCACCTCGGGTGCCTCCGGTTCGACCACCCCCCGGGCGGACGGCGCCGCACACCGCCTCGTCCCCGCCCGGTCAGGGCGTTGCCGGGCGCGCTTCGCGCGCGGAGGCCTCGCGGGCGCGCCGCACGGGGATGGACCTGGGCGGGAACGAGGAAAGCTCGCACCGCTCCGAGGACGCCGGACGCGTCCCGACGGCTGGCCGCCCCCGGGGAAACGGGACCCGGCCCGGCGGACGCGATCAGCCGGCCCCGCCTCGGCACCCGGTGCGGGGCTCAGGACGCCCAGGGCACCGAACGGCCAGGAGGGGACGACTCCAGCCAGGACAGGAACCCGGTCAGCGCGTCCGGCCCCATCGCCAGCTCGACCTCGAGGTCCCCCTCGGCGCCGGCGCAGTGCAGGACCGTGGAACCCGGTGGCATCGCGTAGGCCTCCGGCGCCGTCGGTGACCGGCGGCTGGCGATCTCCAGGCCGGCCCGCCGCAACACCC
>NZ_AGVX02000587.1 GCF_000239155.1 Actinoalloteichus spitiensis RMV-1378 | reverse complement strand
GGGGAGCGGGCACACCGTCCCGTCCGCCGGGCGCCGCGCGGGTCCGGCTCCGCCTGCCGGCGGCCCCTCCCCGTGCGAGGAGACGCCGACGCTCGGTGACCTCGGTGGTCCCGGTCCACCGGCCCCGCACGCCGGGCCGGGGCGGGGTGGACCCGGTGCCACGGAACGAGTGCCCCGAAGGGAGGACATCGGTGGCGGTGGGTCGCTCACGACCTGGCCCCCCTTTCGTGTTCGTGCGTAACCTCGTCCTACGGGGGTCACCCCGGCTTCGCCCCCTCCCATCCGCATCTCGGGTGCGGTGTGCCGGCTCCGCGCTCCGCCGGGAACGCCGTTCGCCGGCCGGCACCGGATCCGACGCGCGGTTCCGGCGCATCGGAGGAGACCGTGGACATACCGTTCGCCGAGTCGGACTTCCCGGCCCGCCCGTACCCGGGGGCTCGTCCCCCCTGTTCCTTCGTCTCCGTCGACGGAGTCTGCTACCCGCTGTCCAGCGATCCGGCCGCCGCCGCGGGGTGGCGGGTGCGACCGGCGTGGACCGATCTCGACGACTGGTTGGCCTCCCGGGGCGTCGAGCCGACCTCAGCCCGCTTCCCCGTGCTCACCTACGGCTCCAACGCGTGCCCGGGGAAGATCGGCTGGCTGCGCACCTCCCTCGGCCTCACCGGACCGGTGGTGGCCCTGCGGGCGAGGTGCAGCGGGTTGGCGGCGGTGTGGGCCTCGGGGTTCAGGGTGGTCGACGAGCAGCGGCCAGCCACCCTCGCCGCCGCTCCCGGCACCAGTGAGCGGCACTTCGTCTGGCTGGCCACCAGGGAGCAGATCCGCGTGCTCGACCGCTGCGAGGGCCGGGGCGAGCGGTACCGGCTCGTGTGGCTGCGCACCGGCCTGGTCACCGTGGACGGGGAGGGGGAGGGGTTGTCCGTCCTGGCGTACACGGCGGCCACCCCGGCCCGGATGCCCCTGCTCCGCGACGGGCGTCCGGTGCGGTGCGCCGAGGTGTCGCAGGGAGAGGCGGTGCGGATGGGCGGGGAGGTCGCGAGCTCGGACGGGCTGGTGGTGCTGGAGGTCCACGGGGAGCCCTCCTGGGACGACGCGCCCCGCCACCGGGCGGGACGTGGCCCGGCCCGCGTCGCACGGCCCCCCGCCGGAGGTGTCGCCGGTCGTCCACTACACTGACCGTGGACCCCGTGCGGCGTCCATCCTGTGAACTCCCCCAGGGCCGGAAGGCAGCAAGGGTAAGCGGGCTCTGGCGGGTGCACGGGGTCCCCTCATGTCCGGGGCGGCTCGCCGACCGGCCCCTGAGCTGGCCGTCAGTGCGGTTGCGTAGCCTCTTGGTGTGGCACTGGCTCTCTACCGCAGGTACCGCCCGGCGACCTTCGCCGAGGTGGTCGGCCAGGAACACGTCACCGACCCGCTGCGCACCGCCCTCAACGCCGGGCGGATCAGCCACGCCTACCTCTTCTCGGGGCCGAGGGGCTGCGGCAAGACCTCCAGCGCGCGCATCCTGGCGCGGTCGCTCAACTGCGAGAAGGGGCCGACCGCCGAGCCGTGCGGCGACTGCTCCTCCTGCGTGGCGCTGGCCCCGGAGGGGCCCGGGAACGTGGACGTGGTCGAGCTCGACGCCGCCAGCCACGGGGGCGTGGACGACGCGAGGGAACTGCGTGACCGCGCCTTCTACGCGCCGGCCGAGTCCCGCTACCGCGTCTTCATCATCGACGAGGCGCACATGGTCACCACCCAGGGCTTCAACGCCCTGCTGAAGATCGTGGAGGAGCCCCCGGACCACCTGGTCTTCGTGTTCGCCACCACCGAACCGGACAAGGTCCTGCCGACCATCCGCTCCCGGACCCACCACTACCCGTTCCGGCTGATGCCGCCGGCGGTGGTCCGCGACCTGTTGGAGTCGATCTGCTCCGCCGAGGGCGTGGCGGTCGAGCCGCCGGTGTTCCCGCTGGTCGTCCGGGCCGGCGGTGGTTCCGGTCGGGACACGCTCAGCGTGATGGACCAGTTGCTGGCGGGCGCGGGGCCGGAGGGTGTGACCTACGAGCGGGCGATCGCCCTGCTGGGCGTCACCGAC
>NZ_AGVX02000588.1 GCF_000239155.1 Actinoalloteichus spitiensis RMV-1378 | reverse complement strand
GCGGGGGGAACTCTTCCACGGTGCGGGGGTGGGTGCGGGGAGGGCCACGCCGGTGTCGGGCCGGTGGTGGCCGTGGCGTGGTGGTGCCCTCCCCTCCCCCGTGCGGTGGTGTGCGGCCGTGGCGGGCCGGAGGCTGGTGGGGTGGGTCAGTCGAGGGCGGCGGGGGTGTCGTCCTGCCACAGGTGGCAGTGGTGGGTGGTGTGGGGGTCGGTCAGTCGGATTCCGGTGGGTCCGGGGGCCAGGGACAGGGTGGTGGGGTGGGGGTCTGAGGGGGTGAGGGCGGGCCAGGTGGGTGCGCCGGGGTGGTTGGGGTCGCCGTGTCGGGCGAACTGGGCCCAGTAGCCGATCATGTCGTGGGCCAGGCGTCGTTGTGCGGGGGTGAGCCGTGCGGTGACGCCGGCCCAGTCGAACAGGTAGCCGAGTTCGGAGGCGTGGCTGGCACCCAGGGGGATGTCGGGGCGGCGGGGGTGTCCGGGGTTGGGGGCGTGCTGGTCGGCGAACTCGTAGGTGTGGGTGGGGACGTGGTTGGCCCAGGAGCGTGCTTCGGTGAGGACGGGGCAGCTGACGGCGCGGGCGGTGTTGAGGGCGGCCCAGGCGGAGGCCGGGCTGGGGTGTGCTGGTGCGGGGAAGTGGGTGGCGATGGTGTCGGCGCGGGGGCCGAAGGTGTCCCGGAGGAGGTGGAGGTAGTCGTCGTCGCCGAAGGGGCCGTGCAGCGTCGAGGCGACACCGGTCATCTCGTTCCGGGTGGTGCCGATGAGCACGGGGACCCGGTGGACGGCGGCCTGGTCGAGGGCGGTGGGGGGTGGGAGCGGGATGAGGTGGGTTCCGAACGCGGGTTGGGTGAAGTCGTCGTGGTGGGGTGTGAGTGCGGTGACGTCCAGGGCGCGGAGGCAGCGGAGGGGGTCGTCGGCGTCGTGGCAGCCCAGGGTGGCGGTGGTGCGTTGGCCGGCTTCCTCGGTGCGGGTGAGGGAGCGCCAGGGCAGGTGTCCGGGGTCGCCGGGACCGAGTGCGTTGTGGGGGAAGACGGCGGAGCAGGAACCGCTTTGGAGGATGGCTCGGTGGAAGAGCGCGTGGGCGGTGGGTGAGGTGAGGTGGGTGCAGACGCTCATGCCGCCGGCGGACTCGCCGGCGAGGGTGATGGTGGTGGGGTCGCCGCCGAAGGCGGTGATGTTGCGGTGGACCCAGGTCAGGGCGGCCTGTTGGTCGGCGAGGCCGAAGGTTCCGCTGCCGGGGAGTTGGGGGTGGCCGAAGAAGCCGAGGACGCCGAGGCGGTAGTTCAGGGTGACCACGACCAGTCCGTTCGCCGCGAGGGCGCGGGGGTCGTAGTCGCTGCCGGCGCCGGTGGTGAAGCCGCCGCCGTGGATCCACACCAGGACCGGGGCTGGGTGGTGGTGGGTGGTGGGGAGCGGGGTGGTGACGTTGAGGTAGAGGCAGTCCTCGGCGGTGCTGGCGGGGGTGCCGCCGAGGCCGGGGCCCTGGGCGCAGCGGGGGCCGGGTTTGGTGGCGTCGCGGGTGCCGGTCCAGTGTGGTGGTGGGTGGGGCGGCTGCCAGCGGAGGTCGCCGACGGGGGGTGCGGCGTAGGGGATGCCGAGGAAGTCGCGGTGGTCGGTGTCCTGGTGTCCTCGGAGGAGCCCGCTGTCCACTCTGACCAGGGTTGGGTCCGGAGCGGGTGGTGGGTGGGCAGCGAGGGCGGCCGGGATGAGGAGCGCGAGGACGACGGCGAGGGCGAGGGTGGTGGGCAGGGGGCGGTGTCGTGCGGTGTGGGGGTGGTGTGGGGGCCGCATGGGTCACTCCGTGGTGGTCGTTGCCGACCGCGACGTCGTGAGGAGGGTGGCGGTGTCCGACCGGCGAGGCGCGGGTGTCCTCGTCGGGTGCGGTGTTCGCTCTGTTGTGGGTGTCGCGGTCGGGTGGCCGGTCCCCGCGGGTGGGATCGGCTGGTGGGTGGGACGGGTGCCGCCGCGTGGCCGGCGGCTGCTCCCCGGGTGGTCAGGGGGCGCTGCTGGCGTCGCGGTGGCGGTGGTTCGGGGGTGGACGAGCTGGTGCGTGTCGTCTCGCGGGGTGGTCGGTGCCGGCCGGGGCGCGCTGTGGCGTGGTTGGCGGGCGTCCGACGGTGTTCCGGGGGTGTCGGGTGGGTGCGTGGTGGCCGTGGTCGGGTGCCACCGGATGCGCGCCGCGTCCCGTGTTGGTGCCCGGTTGCGGAGATGACGGGCGGCCGGGTCCAGGGGCCGCCCGTGACAGGGTATCAACGGTGCGTGATCGACGCCAGGTCCGGTTGGTGGTGGGGTGAGGGGCCGGGCGGTGGACGGGAGGGGAGCTGGGGATTGGGGTGTTCGGCGGTTGGTGGCCGGTCGTGGATCGCACCAACCTTCCAGTGTGGTTGGCGTGGGTGGGTGGAGGGCCGGTGGTTTCCGGTGTGGTCGCCCGGGTCGTGTCGCTGGTCCGAGGTGGTCGGAGGGGTGCGGGGTGGTCGGGTGGGGTGGGGTCCGGCTTGGCCGCGGGGAGGAGTCGTTCCCTCGGGGCCGGGCCTGCCGGGAGACCTGCGTGCCAGCGGGGCGCGGCTCGCGCGGTGGTCGGCACCGGCGTGGCCTCCTGGAGGGGGTCGCCACCGCGCCGTCCCGCGCGGGAGGGCGCCTCGTGGTTCTCCTGGGCGTTGCGGCCGTCTCCACCGCCCGCCGGTCGGGCACGGTGTGGAACGTCAGGTCGAGCCGGGCGCCGGTGGCGTCGGGAGCCGCATGGTGGGGGGCGAGCGGAGCTGGGGGCGGACCGGGCGGTGGCCTGACACGCACGACCGTGGGAGGCAGGTCCTCCAACACCACCGGGGCGGTGCGGGTGACCGTTGCGGCGTGGTCCTGGGGTGCCGTGGTCGGGTGTCCAGCGTGGCCACCAGGTGCACGCGGCCCGCCGCTTCCTGGTTGGCGTAGCGGTGCGCGTCGTGGGAGGCGAAGTAGGCGGAGTCGCTGGCTTCCAGGGTTATCGGTGGTCTGCCGACGGTGAGTGCGAGTGTTCCTGGCTCGACGAGGACGAAGCCGTGGGAGCCCGGTGGGGCGGCGGGGAGTTCTCCCGTGTCGCACCCCGGGTGGCAGTGCGCGGCGGACCCAGATGGAGGTGGGTCCGGGCACGGGGGTGAGGGGCTCCTGGTGCCCTCCCCTGGCCTCGTGGAGGTGGTCGTGGTGGCTGGCGCGGTGCGGCACGACCCGGTCCTGCTCGGTGGTGGTGGCTGCCTTCTCGCCGCGTTCGACGGCGGAGAGCGTGCTGACGCTCATCGAGGCTGCGGTGGCCAAGGTCGTGCAGTGTCATGCCTTGCGTTCGGCGGAGGCGTTGTCCGCGGCGGCCAATAGAATATCTTTCGTGTCCGCTGGAGAGGAAAGTCCGGGGCGGGTGGGTCCGGTGCTGGTCCGTCCCGCACGTGTTGGTGACCTGGCTGAGGTGGCCGCGATCTTCGCCCATTACGTGACCGACACGGTGAGCACCTTCGAGGAGGTGCCGCCCTCGGTGGAGTGGTGGGGACGTCGCCTGGCCGATGTCACCGCCCGGGGCCTGCCGTTCCTCGTGGCCGAGGTGGCGGGGGCCTCGCGGGGTACGCCTATGCCGGGAGTTGGCGTGACAAGCCCGCCTATCGGCACACGGTGGAGGACTCGATCTATGTGCGGCCTGACCGCACGGGTCTGGGCATCGGAGGCGCGTTGTTGAGCCGGTTGCTCGGTGAGGCGGCTCGCGCGGGCGCGCGGCGGATGATCGCGGTGATCGCCGATTCCGGTGATGCCTCTTCCGCCGAGTTGCACCGGCGGCATGGATTCACCGAGGCGGGGCGGCTGGTGGGAGTGGGTTTCAAGCACGGCCGCTGGTGGGACACGGCCCTGTGGCAACGGCCGCTGGTGGTCGGCTGAGGTTCGCCGCGCCGTTGTCCGTGAGGCGGGTCGGGGTGTCCCGTGGTGAGGGGCCGTGTCGCGGGTGGACCCGGCCCCTCGTTGCCCGGGCTGTCGTGGGACGCCTGGGGGTGGCTGGTGGGGGCGGTGCTCAGCTGGCGACGCGGATGGTCGGCTGGTGCCGCACGGGGAAGTTGACCGAGTTCGCGATGAAGCAGTCGCGGTGCGCGGCGGCGTGCAGTTCCTCCGCTCGCTCGACCATGCTGGCGTCGGTGACGGTGACCACGGGGTTGAGGACGACCGCGACGAACCTGCCGCTGGAGGCCCGCTCCATGCGCATCAGGCCGGTGGCGGCGTCCTCGTAGGAGGTGACCACCACGCCCTGGGTCGAGCAGAGCGCCAGGTAGGTCAGGAGGTGGCACTCCGAGAGCGCGCCCACGAGGAACTCCTCGGGGTTCCACCGGGACTGGTCACCGCGGAAGGAGGGGTCCGCGCTTCCCTGGAGGGCGGGTTTGCCCTCGACCACCAGGTCGTGGTCACGGGTGTAGGAGCGGTAGGACGAGGTGTCCTGCCCGGGCTGGGGGGTCCAGCGCACCGTGACCGCGTAGTGGTGTTCCTTGCTCATCGCTCGTGTTCCTCCCTGCTCCCGTGTGTCGGGAGACGGTGCGGGACGCTACCGCTCACCACCGACGGGAACATCTGGTCGTGGTGGGGCGGTCCGGTGCGGGTGTCGCTGGGGGTGTGGTGGCGGGTCCGCTCGGGCCGCTGTTGTGGTTGCGCGGGACCGGGGTCGTG
>NZ_AGVX02000589.1 GCF_000239155.1 Actinoalloteichus spitiensis RMV-1378 | reverse complement strand
CCCGCCGTACCGGCATCTCCGGCGGCCCCGCTCCGGCGCCCACCGCGCTCCCCCACCGAACTCTGGAAAGGACCAGGACGTGACCAACACCGAATCGCCCTCGACCGACACCACCGGTCTCGGTGAGATCGTCCGCGACGCCGAGCGCGTCAGCGTCGACGACAAGGCGATGATCAACGCCCGCGCCGACGTCAACCAGCTGCTGCCGCTGAAGTACCACTGGGCGTGGGAGAAGTACCTGGCCGGCTGCAACAACCACTGGATGCCCACCGAGGTGTCCATGCAGGCCGACATCGCGCTGTGGAAGTCGCCGAACGGCCTCACCGACGACGAGCGCCGCCTCATCAAGCGCAACCTCGGCTTCTTCGCCACCTCCGAGTCGCTGG
Organism: Actinoalloteichus spitiensis RMV-1378; assembly: GCF_000239155.1. GTDB lineage: Bacteria > Actinomycetota > Actinomycetes > Mycobacteriales > Pseudonocardiaceae > Actinoalloteichus_B > Actinoalloteichus_B spitiensis. The sequence continues at coordinate 1,080 of NZ_AGVX02000589.1, read as the reverse complement.
TGGCCAACAACATCGTGCTGGCCGTCTACCGGCACCTCACCAACCCGGAGTGCCGGCAGTACCTGCTGCGCCAGGCCTTCGAGGAGGCGGTGCACACCCACACCTTCCAGTACATCTGCGAGAGCCTCGGCCTCGACGAGGGCGAGCTGTTTAACATGTACCGCGAGGTGCCCTCGATCACCGACAAGGCCGCCTGGGCGCTGAACTACACGCAGAACCTGGAGGACCCGGAGTTCCGCACCGGGACCCACGAGGCCGACCAGGCCTTCCTGCGGGACCTCGTCGCGTTCTACGTGATCTTCGAGGGCATGTGGTTCTACACCGGGTTCGCGCAGATCCTCTCGCTGGGCCGCCAGCACAAGATGATCGGCATCGCCGAGCAGTACCAGTACATCCTGCGCGACGAGTCGATCCACCTGAACTTCGGCATCGACGCGATCAACCAGATCAAGATCGAGAACCCGCACCTGTGGAGCGAGGAGTTCCAGGAGGAGGTGCGCGGGATGCTGCGGGAGGCCTGCGACCTGGAGGTCGCCTACGGCCGCGACACCATGCCCCGGGGCATCCTCGGCATCAACGCCGAGTCCTGCGAGCAGTACATGCACTTCATCACCAACCGCCGCTGCGCCCAGCTGGGCCTGGAGCCGGTGTTCCCGGAGACGGACAACCCGTTCCCGTGGATGTCGGAGATGATGGACCTGACGAAGGAGAAGAACTTCTTCGAGACCCGGGTCACCGAGTACCAGAGCGGCGCCGCCCTCGACTGGGACTGATCGCCCGCCGGGTCGAGGTCCCCGGCCCCTGGCGGGGCGCGCGGCACGACCGGCGGCCTGGCTGCCCGCGAGGGCGAATCCCCGGACCCGACGCACGGGTCCGGGGATTCGTCATGTCGGGGCCGATCAGCCCCCAGCGGGGCCGATCAGCCCCAGCGGGGATGATGTCGCGAGCGGGCGTCACCAGTCCGGCCAGTCGATCTCCACGCCGATGCACTGCTCCCGCATGGCGACCGAGGTCCCGGTCAGCGCGTAGTACGCCCGACCGTCCGCGTCCTCGTAGTCGATCCTGATCCGCTCGGTCGCC
>NZ_AGVX02000590.1 GCF_000239155.1 Actinoalloteichus spitiensis RMV-1378 | reverse complement strand
GGGGGCGGGTGGGGGGCGTGGCGATCCTCGGTAGCGGGTCCGTGGGGGCCTCGGCCTCGGCGAACCGCTCGGTGGGGGTGGCGCGGACCTCGCCCGGTGCGGCGGCGTCCCGCTCCCCCGCTCCTTCCCCTCGTCGCGCGGCCCGCAGCCGGGTGGCGACGAAGAACACGACCGCGGCGGCCACGGCCAGGATGACGACGCGTTGGACGATCCCCGCGTAGTCCTCCACCAGGTACCAGTTCTCGCCCAGCTGGTACCCGGCGAGCACGAAGGTGGTGTTCCAGATCAGGCTGCCCGCCGTGGTGAGGACGACGAACGGCACCACCGGCATGCGTTGGATGCCGGCCGGCACGGAGATGAGGCTGCGGAAGATCGGGATCATCCTGCCGAAGAAGACGGCCTTCGCTCCGTGGCGGGCGAACCACGCCTCGGCCCGGTCGAAGTCGGAGACCCTGAACAGCGGGAGCCGGGTCACCAGCGCCCTGGTCCGCTCCCTCCCGAAGGCGGCCCCGACGAGGTAGGTGATGAGCGCGCCCACGACCGAACCGAGCGTCGTCCAGAACAACGCGCCCGGCAGGCTCATCCCGCCCTGGCTGGCGGTGAACCCCGCCAGCGGCAGCACCAGTTCGCTGGGGACCGGGGGGAAGAGGTTGTCGAGGCCCACGACCAGCGCCGCCCCGGGGCCGCCCAGGGTCTCCATCAGGGTGACGGCCCAGCCGGCGAGCCCGCCGAGTTCGGCGCCGGCCGTGCCCTGCGCGAGGTTCATCCACTACTCCTGGTAGTAACCAGGAAAACGGTGCGGAGCCGCTCGTCACGACGCCATGAGGTCGACGGTAGCCCCGGGCCCGGCGCCGC
>NZ_AGVX02000591.1 GCF_000239155.1 Actinoalloteichus spitiensis RMV-1378 | reverse complement strand
GCCAGCCGGTGGGGCACCACCGGCTCGGGCGGGACGGCCGGGGAACCCGAGCCGGTCCACCCTTCTCCAGCGGAACGGTCACCCCGCGCCGCCACCAGCGCCCCCGTCAGCCGTCCTCCCGAGGCCGCTCGACCACGTCACCGAGCGGCGTCAGCTGAGGTTGGCCAGCAGGCGCTGGCAGGCGTCGGCGCAGCGCTGGCACGCCTCCGCGCACACCCGGCAGTGCCCGTGGACGGCGGCGTGCCGCTGGCACTCCTCGGCGCAGGTGATGGTGATCGTCGCGCAGGCCCGCAGCAACGCCCGGCTGACGTTCACGTCGTACCCGGTGTGCCGGGAGAGCACGCGAGCGGTGGCGTCGCAGACATCGGCGCAGTCCGCGCACGTCCGCACGCACTTCCGCAGCACCGGCAACGCGTCGTCCGGCTCGGCCAGGCAGGCGTCGGCGCAGGCGGTGCAGGCCTGGGCGCAGCGTTGGCACTCCTCGACGGAGTCGTTCAGGGCCGTCCGGTCGACGGCGCCGAGACTGGCCGGATAGGTGTTGAGCATGTCCGTCACGGTGCTCATCACCGTTCCTCCCGATCCTGCTCCGGTTTTCGCGCCCCGGGCAGCCCCCCGCCCGCCGGGGGCACCGCTCGGTTCCGCGTCCTCCCTCCAACCGGGTACCCGGTCGCGGCGCGACTCCTCGGCGCGACAGGACCTCCGGGGCACCGGAGGACACCGGGCGCCGGCTCCCGAGCGGCGGGGCGCGGCCATCGCCCCTGCTCGCCTCCCCGGGGCGGCCGCCCTCGCGCTCCCCACCGATCCGCCCCAGCAGGCACGCGGGAGGGAAGGCACCGATGCCCGTGGGCTGAGGTCGACTGGCGGAGGTGGTCGAGGGGGTCCGTTTCCCGATCTGGTCGGGGGTGGGGCACGACTGGGCCCCTGGTCCGGACCGCTCGGGGCTCCCGCGCCAGCAGGTCCCTACCAGGTCGGGGCGCCTGCCGCCGCGGCCGCACGGTGGCGGAAACTGTTGGTGACGGCGCGCGCCTGGGGCGGCCGGAACGTGGACGGTGGGTGACAGGGTGGCGCTGACGGACTCGGCGATCGAGAAGATCAAGCAAATGATCATTGACGGGGAGCTCCGGCCGGGCGACCGGCTGCCGAGGGAGGCCGACCTCGCCGCCCACCTCGGTCTCTCCCGGAGCTCCCTGCGCGAGGCCGTGCGCGCGCTCGCCCTGATCCACGTCCTCGACGTCCGACAGGGGGACGGGACCTACGTCACCAGCCTGGACCCGGCGTTGCTGCTGGACGCCGTCGGCTTCGTGGTCGACTTCCACCAGGACGAGAGCGTGCTCCAGCTCTTCGAGGTGCGCCGCATCCTGGAGCCGGCCGCGGCGGCGATCGCGGCGCGGGTGATGCCCGACGAGGACGCCAGGGGCCTGCTCCCCCTGCTCGACGAGGTCACCGATCACACCGACATCGAGCACCTGGTCGCCAACGACATCGAGTTCCACCGCCGGGTGGCGGAGGGCACCGGGAACCAGGTGCTCTGCTCCCTCGTCGACAGCCTGTCCAGCTCCACGCACCGGGCCCGCGTGTGGCGGGGGCTGACCCAGAAGGACTCCGTCCGCCGCACCCTGGACGAACACCGGGCGATCGCGGAGGCGATCATCAACCGGGAGGCGGAGGTCGCCAGGTCCTGGGCGACCGTGCACGTCGCGGGTGTGGAGCAGTGGCTGCGGAGCGCGTTGTAGGCCACCGCCCCGATCCCGGTGAGGACGAGGTGCGACGGTCGTCACCCCGGCAGGGGTGGCGGGCCGCGCCCGCTCCGAGGGCCTTCACCGGCAGCAGGGGCCACCTCCACCCACCGGAGGTCGCCCTTCGCTTAGTACGGCGGGTTCCGCTGCTGATGATCAGCCTTTTGGGTTAACCTCTGCCTCCAGGCGGATCTCGCCAACGCCGAGGCGTGGTGACACGTCACGTGCGGCGGGTTCCCCTCGTGTCATCCCACAGCCGTCGCCCTCGGCGCCACCCGGCGATCGTCGCGACGGCCCGTGCCGTGGAAAGGCGGGCCCTCATGACGAGACGAACCTGGAACGCCGTCGGTGCTCTGCTGCTGGCGGCGGGGTTGGGCGCGTGCGCCAGCGAGGTGTCCGGAACCGCGATCCCCCTCGGCGCCGGGCCGGGCCAGGGGCAGGCCGGAATGTCGGAGGAACCGGCCCCGCCGGAGACCGGCCCGGCGCTGCCCGACATGGACGACCCCGCCGACCTCGGCTCGGACGAGATCCCCCAGGTGCCCGACGGTCAGGTGAGCACCGAGAAGACCTCCGAGGGCGTCGTGGTGTGCGAGCTGCTGAGTTCTGACGAACTCCGCGAGCTGCTGGGCGCCGACGCGGTCACGATCGAGGCGGGCGGCGACGAGTTCCCCAACGCCTGCAAGTGGGAGATCTCGCTCGACGGCGCGAGCCCGTGGACGAAGATGCAGTTCACCGAATTCGGACCGAGTGCGTTCGAGAACTACACCGAGTCCGACGTGGCACCGATGACCATCGCCGGCAACAGCGCCTTCAAGCTGTACAACCCGGGCCGCTGCGACATCTCCGTGCAGTTCTCCACCGACGGCTACCCGGACGCGCTCCGCTTCGACCTGGACTCCCTGGAAAGGCTCGACGGGGACTACTGCGAGCAGGTGGAGAACGCGATCACCGTCGCCGTGGAGCGACTGCCGGCGGGCTGACCGCGGCCTGGTGCCGATCAGCCCGGCTCCGGCCCCAGCGCCGCCGGACGTGCGGGGTCGGACGACCACTCCGACCAGGAGCCCGGGTAGAGCGCGGCAGGTGACTCCGCCGCCCGGACTCCGGCGGCTTCGAGGGCGAGCACCACCGAACACGCGGTCACCCCGGACCCGCAGTAGACGCCCACCTCCTGCCCTGGCCGCACGCCGAGCCCGGCGAAGTGGGTGGCCAGCTCCGCTCGGCTCCGCCACCGCCCTTCCTCGGTGACGTGGGCGGCGAACGGCGCGTTCACCGCGCCGGGCACGTGACCGGGCCTCGGATCGATGGGTTCCACCTCGCCCCGGTACCGCTCCGGGGCGCGGGCGTCGAGCAGCAG
>NZ_AGVX02000592.1 GCF_000239155.1 Actinoalloteichus spitiensis RMV-1378 | reverse complement strand
CGCCCCGGCTGCGGCTTGACAACCACATAGGGACACCCCCCCGAGCCCGTAGGTGGGGCGCAGGGGGTGGCGTCGTCGCCCGGGCCACCGCCCGGTTCCCCCGCGCCCCTTCCGCCTCGCCGCGTCCGGTCCACCCCGTTCCCCTGGCCGGTCCGCCAGCCAGGGTGCTGGCACGGGCACCAGTGGGAACCCGAGGCCGCTCGACGGCGGGCAGGGCGTTCGGCGCCCGCCCCGGAGGGGATCGAGGGTCGGATCGCGGGTCCACCCGAGAGGACGACGGACGCACCCGCGCCGCCTCCTGGGTGGTCGACACGCGATCGCCCGTCGGTGCCCCGTGGTGGGCCGGCGATCCCCCGGCGGCCGCACGGGCTGGCTCCCCGGACGGGAGGGAGCCGGGCTGGGCCACCGACCACGGCGAGCGCGCCGGCGGGCCAGGCCGGGCACGCCCACAGACCCGGTCATCCCCGGGTTCGGGCTCGTCGTGGCGCGCGACCGGGCCGGGGGAGGGCTCCGCACCCCGGCCCGGCTCCGCGACACCCCGTCCGCCCGGCCAGACGACGGGCTGGGCTTCCGGCCGCCGCCGGCGGCGGATCGTGACGGCCGGGACGTCCTCCGGCCGCCGTCCGCCCCTCGTGGGTCGGTGACGGTGAACCGGACGGTCGCGGGGAACACTCGGGCCGGCACCGCCAGCAGGATCCGCGAGCCGAAGGGACCGGTGCGGCGAGGCGTCGGGGGCGGTCTCGGCCACCGCTCGCACCCCGGTTCGGCTCCCTGGCGTCCCACCACGCCGACCCGGCGGCGCGGGCGCGGCCCGGCCCGGGCAGGCCCGGTGTCCACTGTGGCCGATCCGGGGCAGGGCGGGTCGGAGTGGAGGCGAGGCGCCGGGGGTGTGGTCGCGACGGAGCACGTCCGTCCCACCGCCCGGGACGACCCCGGCCGACGAGCGGACCGCTTGCCGGTACCCGTCCTCACCGGGGAACCGCTCGTTCGTGCGGCACCCCCGCGACCGGGGTGTCTAGTGGCACCTATCGGGTGATCATTTGCGGAAGTTGTAGCGCGGCATACTGTCTTGTGCGATTCATCGCATTGAGGTGAGCGCGCTCGCCCCCCGACGCGCTCGCACTCACATCCCGATCGGGCAACCCGCCGTGTCGCGCGCGGCCGGAGCCCGAGGTGGGGTGACCGGCAGGCGGGGGCGGCAGGGCACCACCCGTTGCACCCCGCCTGCCAAGGAACAACCGGTGCCGGACCGCCGCACGGGGACGATCCCGGGCGCGGGCCGACGGGTGAGCGCGGCACCGCCGGTCGGGAGAGGACGGACGTCCTCCTCGTCCACGCCGGGCGACGCGGTGGCGGTGGCGCGAGGCAATGGTGCCGGCCGGCAGCGGCGCTGCTGCGGCACGACCAGGAACACGGCGGTACGGGAAGGCGCGCGGCGCGCGGACCGCCGGCGGCGTCAGACGCGCCAGGAGCCGATCTCGGTGAGGCGTTCGACCAGACCCGCAACGCCGCCGAGGGGCCGCACCGCCGTCGGCGTGACGCCGTGGGCTGGCAGCACCAGGACGAAGCCGGGGTGCCGTTCGCCGAAGAGGATGGTGGTGGGCTGGATCGCCCGACCGTCGTCGGAGGGCGTGTACTCCCAGTAAGGGCTCCGCCCGTTACCCGCCCAGGGAACGAAGACCCAGCCCGGCCGTTCGGAGAGGACGTCGTGCACCTCGTCCTCCAGCGCGAACCCCTCGGCCCGGGACGCGAGGGTCCCGATGTGCATGGCGCGGACCCACCAGGGCGCCGCCGGGTCACCGCCGGCGGTCAACGCCCCTCGGTACAGGTCGAGCACCTCGGCCTCCGAGGCCCAGTGCACCCAGGAGTTCCTGGCTTCGGAAGGCTCGGAGGCTCCGTCGGCGGCGCTGCCCTCGAGCGCGAGGAACCATTCCAGTTCCGGCATCGGCTCCGGCCACGGAACCGATCGCTCGATGGGGCCGAGGGCGCCCCCGGTGTCGTCTCCCCACGACCGCGGTGGCGTCCGCTGCTGCCGGGGAACCCACCCCGCGCCGGAGACGAGGCGCTCGGGGCCGAACGGGGTGGGGTGCTCGTCACGTTCTTGCGGGTCAGGCTTGCGTCGCAACGTTGTCATCGATCCTCCTGCCCCCCAGGTAGGAGTGTCAGCTACTGCTTCGAGCCATGTTCGACCGGATACCGACCTCACGTACTTCCGGTGTATATCACCAGTTGATTTCACCTTCGATACTAGCGGCATTCGGGAGTCGTGACGCGATCGCGGAAGCGCGGGAGGGCTCTTCGTTAAGGATCCGTTTCCATCGTCCGGACAAGGAGAAACCCGGGCTGCCCCATCCAGAGCAGCCCGGGTATCCCGAACGAGGGCCGCGGTCAGGCCGACCGCGTTAACAAGCACTTCATGAACGGATTCCCCCTGTCGGGGCGGGGTCCACGGGCGGGTCGGGTGCCGTCCCGGGGACCTCGGTGCGCCGCCGGGGTCCGGTTTCCGCGCTCAGGCGTCGCGACGGCTGGCGGTGATCAGCGCGACGACGAACAGCCCCACCGAGATCGCTCCGAAGTAGGCGATACCGGCCCAGGGGCCGTAGGGGACCTCCGACATGCCCATCATCATCGCGGCCTCCGCGCTGTCGGGCTGACCGCCGAACAGGAACTGGTGCGCGGCCACGAAGGGCATCCACGCCTGGATGTCCTGGCCGATCCTCGGGATCAGCGCGACGAGCGGCTCCACCAGCAGCGGCCACACGAGGACCACCGTCACGGCGGCGGCCGACTGGCGCAGCAGGATTCCCACCGCGACGGAGAGCACGGCGGCGAAGAAGGCGACCAGGCCGGTGCCAGCCACGTTGCGCCAGGTGTCCGCCCCGGACAGGCTCAGGTCCGAGTTGGTGGCCAGCAGGTCGCTGACCCCGAAGGAGAGGAACGCCGCGACGAGCGCGACGACCCCCGCGAGCACCGCGACCAGCAGTGCCTTCGCCGTCAGGACCGCGGCCCGGTTGGGAGCCGTCTGGAAGGTGGTGCGGATGGTGCCGAACCTGTACTCGGTGGTCACGGCCAGCACCGCCATCACCATCAGCACCATGAGCCCGAACTGGTAACTGAACTGGGTGAAGCCGACGGTCACCGTGCCCTGCTCGTTGGCGAAGCCCGACATCAGGGCGGTGAAACCGACGGTGAGACCGACCGCGACCACCATGCACCACCACGGCGAGCGGGTGGAGAAGAGCTTGATCCGTTCGACGGCGAGCAGGGTCATCGGTCGGTCCCCTCGTTCCCGGTGGTCGCGCCGTTGTGGGCGTGGTATTCGACGGCCTCGTTGGTGAGCTGGAGGAACGCCTGCTCCAGGGATCCCCGCTGGATCGAGAGCTCGTGCAGCACCACGCCCTGCGCGGCGGCGATCTCCCCCACCCGCTCGCTGCTGGTGCCCACCACGACAAGGGTGGGCGACTCGTCGACGACCTCGTCCCTGACCTCGATCCCCTGCTGGTGGAGCGCACCCCTCAGACGCTCCACCTGCGGGCTGCGGACCCGGATCGTGGCGCCACTCGCCTCGTCGACGAACTGGGCGGTACCGCACTGCCTGATCAGCTTCCCCCTGCCGATCACGACGAGTTCCTCCGCCGTCTGCGCCATTTCGGACAACAGGTGGCTGGAGACGAGCACCGTCCGCCCCTCGGAGGCCAACCGCTGCATGATCTGCCTGATCCAGAGGATCCCCTCGGGGTCCAGCCCGTTGACCGGCTCGTCGAACATCAGGATCTCGGGGTCCCCCAACAACGCCGCAGCGATCCCCAACCGCTGCGACATCCCCAACGAGAAGCCCCCGGCCCGCCGGTCGGCCACCCCGGACAGGCCGACGGTCTCCAACACCTCGTCCACCCGCCGGTTCGGCAGCCGGTTCGTCCTGGCCATCCACCGCAGGTGCGCCCGCGCCGACCGGTTGGGGTGAACCCACTTCGCGTCCAACAGCGCGCCGACCCTGGTCAGCGGGCGGTCCAGCTCCCGGTAGGGCTTCCCGTCGATCCGCACGGCTCCACTGGTGGGCCGGTCCAGGCCCAGGATCATCCGCATCGTCGTGGACTTCCCCGCGCCGTTCGGCCCGAGGAAACCGGTCACCCGCCCCGGCCGCACGGAGAACGACAGGTCGTCCACCGCGACCGTGCGCCCGTACCGCTTGGTGAGGTGCTCTACCTCGATCATCGTCCCTCCTCGTGTGGCCGAACGGGGATGCCCCGGCCGACGCACTCGCCGCCACGAACCACTCCTCGTGACTTCTAGCAAGATGATATCACTTTTCTTGCCAGGTACTTCGCGGACGGAGGAACGGGCGCCGACCAGCGGCCCCGGCGCCGCTCGCCGACCTGTCGGAGGAGTGGTACCCCGCGAGGCGAACGGGCACCCCTTCGACGACGAGGGCGCCTCAGGCGTCCCGCCGACGCGCCACCACCAGCGCGACGGCGAGCAGGCCCACCGCCACCACGCCGAAGTAGGCGAGCGACGCGGCCGGGGACAGCACCGGGTCCGCGATCATGCTGCTCGCCCCCCGGAGGAAGTGGTCGGCCGCCATGAACGGCATCCACTGCTGGACGGGCTCACCCACGGTCGGGATGACCGACACGAGCGGTTCCACCAACATCGGCCAGACCAGCAGGATGGCCAGCGCGCCGGCGCTCTGGCGCACGAGGAGGCCGACCGCCACCGCGATCACCGCCGAGAACACGAAGACCGGGGCGACCCCGAGGACCGCGCGCAGCTCGTGAGCGGTCCCCAGGCCGAGCTCCGACACCGGGTGCAGGAGCGAGGCCACGCCCAGCGATCCGAGCGCGGCCACCAGACCGACCAGCCCGGCGACGCCGGCCACCAGCACGGTCTTGGCCAGCAGCACCGGGGTCCGCCCCGGCACCGCCTGGAAGGTGGTGCGCATCGTTCCGAAGCGGTACTCGGTGGTGACCGCCAGCGCCGCCATGACCAGCACCAGCATCATGCCGAACTGGTAACCCAGCTGGACCTCGGTGACCGAGATCGGCAAATCGGTCGGCCAGCTCAGCACGGCGGCGGTGGCGAAACCCACCGGCAGGGCCATCGCGAGGAGGTTGCACCACCACGGCGACCTGGTGGAGAAGAGCTTGATGCTTTCCGCCGAGATCAGGTTCACGGCACTCACCTTCCGGCGGTCACGAGTTCGGGCGTGGGCACGGCGGTCGTCTGGTACTCGACCGCGTCGTCGGTCAGGCGCATGAACGCCTGTTCGAGGGAGGCTCGCTCGACCGCGAGTTCGTGCAGCACCACAGCGCTGGCGGCCGCCACCTCACCGACGAGCTGGCTGCTCACACCTGAGACCAGCAGGGCGCCGGTCCCGGCCTCCACCCGGACCTCGGCGTCGGCACGCGCCAGGGCGGCGCGGAGCTCCTCCGGCTGGGGAGTCCGCACGCGGACGAGGGACTCACTGGCGTTGTCGATGAACTCGGCCGTGGTGCACTGGCTGATCAGCTTCCCCCTGCCGATCACGACCAGGTCCTCGGCCGTCTGCGCCATCTCGGAGAGCAGGTGGCTGGAGACGAAGACGGTCCGGCCCTGCGCCGCGAGGTCCCGCATGAAGTCGCGGATCCAGCGGATCCCCTCGGGGTCGAGACCGTTGACCGGCTCGTCGAACATCAGGATCTCGGGGTCGCCCAACAACGCCGCCGCGATCCCCAACCGCTGCGACATCCCCAACGAGAAGCCCCCG
>NZ_AGVX02000593.1 GCF_000239155.1 Actinoalloteichus spitiensis RMV-1378 | reverse complement strand
GGCGAGGCGCGGGCCGGCTGACGGTGGTCCCCGCCGGCCGGCCCGCGCGGACTCAGGCGCTGGTCACCGGGAGGACACCGTCCAAAGCGGCGAGCGTCTGGCCGGAGTCCTGCGCGCGCACCCAGGAGCTGACGTCCGGGGACTGCCCGAGCCGCCACCACCGGGCGATCGCCGCGGCCATCGCGTCGGTGTCGTCCGCCACCAGCCAGGGGCCGGCGGGGTCGATCGCGGCCGCCAGCGCGCTCGGGACGAGGGCGGGCACCCCGTTCTCCGCGGCTTCGAGCACCTTCACGCTGACACCGGTGCTCGCGCCGAACCGGGGAACGACCACCAGGCCGACCCGGCGGTAGAAGTCCGCGGTGTCGGCCACCCGGCCCGTCGCCACGACCCTCGGGTGGTCCGAGACGGCCTCGGTGCCCCGCCCGGCGAGCACGTAGTCCACCGGAACGCCCAACTGGGTCAGCCGGTGGTGGACGGGGCCGAGCAGTGCGCGGATCGCCCTGGTGTTCGGCGGCCACCCCGCCTTGCCGATGAACCCCACCACCGCAGGGGGTCTGGGTCGTTCCGGCAGCGGCGGGACCGGTGTCCGGCCCCAGGGCGGTTCGGAGGTCCTGGCAGCCGGCACGGAGGGCTCGTCCGGGACGGGGGCGGCCGTCAGGGGGACGGGGAGCGCGGTGGCGGGCACCCCCCACTCCCGGAAGGTGCAGGCGTCCGTCCGGGACAGCGCCAGCACCCGGCCGGCCCGTCCCAGCAGCCACCGTTCCGCGCGGCGGAGGCGCGGAACCTCGCCGAGCGCCCTGAGCGGCAGGGGGGCGTGCTCGGCCGCGACGGCGGACTCCACGTTGTGCGCCACGTGTCCCGCGACGGGGACCCGGGCCGCGTCGGCGAGCAGCAGAGCGGGCCACCCGCTGGTCAGGACCGTCCGTCCCGTCGCCCGCTCCGCGAGCAGTCCCGCCGCCTGCGGCCAGCCCTCGGCGGAGGTGAACTTGTGGCACAGGTAGGGCTGCGTCGAGGCCGTCATCGCGGCGGCGACTCCCCACAGCCGCCGCCGGTCGTGCCGGATCTCCAGGGGGACGGACCCGGCGGACCGTTGGACCACGCCCTCGCTCGTCCACTGCCCCGGCGGGCCGGTGACGCACACGACCTCGACCTCGTGGCCGGCGGCCTGGAGGGTTCGCACGAGGCGCCGGTCGACCCAACTGCCACCGCCCAGGTCCTGCCGTTCCAGCGGGTAGCTCGTGACGAAACAGATCTGGTTCGCGCTCATTGCTCGACTCTCCTGTGCGACGGACGGGCTGACGGCTCGTGGGAGATCTCGGGCGCGGGGAGCGGGGCGGACCGCCGGGGGAAGCACCGCTCGTGCACCACCCGAGCCAGGAAGAGGGGGTTTCCGACGACGTACCGGTGGAAGAGGCGACCGGGTTCCCGGCCGAGCCGGAAGACCCATTCGACGCCCGCCTCGCGCATCCAGCGGGGGGCGCGAGGAACTCGGCCGGCCGCGAAGTCGAGGAACGCACCCCCGGCGATGCCCAACCGGACCCCGGTCCTGCGCAGGTGGGCGGAGAGGAACAGTTCCTGGGCGGGGTTGCCGAGCCCGACGACGAGGAGGTCCGCACCGCTCGCTCGCACCGCGTCGGCGACGGTGTGCGCTGCCCTGGGCGGGAAGTAGCCGTGGGCGTGCCCGACGACGTGGAGGCCGAGGTGCCGGGCTGTCAGCGCCCGGGCCGCGCTCTGCGCGACCCCGGGCCGCCCGCCGAGCAGGAAGACCCGGTGTGCCTGGCGTGCGGCCAGGTCGAGCACGAGGGGGATGAGGTCGGTTCCGTTCAGGTTCGCCCGGAACCGCGTTCCCTGCAGGCGTGCGGCGAGTTCCACTCCGGACCCGTCGTTGAGCACCAGGTCGGCTGCGAGCAGTGCCCGGCGGTAGGCCGGGTCGCGGTGCGCCAGGTTGGCGGCGTGCGCGTTGACGAAACACAGCACCGCTGGCTCCGGTCGGACCAGGAGCCGGTTGATCTCGGAGATCGCCTCGGGAACGGAAAGGTTCGCGACGGGAACGCCAAGAACGGATGTCGTCGGGACGGACGCGCGCATGCGAACATCGTGCCGCTTTCACGTCCGAAAGCAGCCGTGCCACTCCTTCAACTATCGAGTGAGACTGTCGAACCCAATGGGGGATGAAGCGATGAGAAAAACAACTCACTGCTACCAGATTAAGGTAAATCTCCGACTGGATCGGCGATTCGGATGAAAGATAGTGTGAATTTCGAGTTCGAAGTCCGTTCGGTGAGCGGGTTCGCCGGTACCCACCTCGCCCGGTCCGGGCGGATGCAGGACCGGCTGCACCAGCTGGTGCCGGGGGGTGCCCACACCTACGCCCGGGGCTCCGACCAGTACCCGGAGGGCATGGCCCCCGTGCTGGTCCGAGGGCAGGGCGCCCGGGTCTGGGACGTCGACGGGAACTCCTACGTGGAGTACGGGAGCGGTCTCCGGTCGGTGACGCTCGGCCACGCCCACCCGCCCGTCGTCGACGCCGTCCGGGCGTGCCTGGCCGACGGCGTCAACTTCAGCAGGCCCACCGCACTGGAACTCGCGGCCGCCGAGGACTTCCTGGCAATGGTGCCCGGCGCGGACATGGTGAAGTTCGCCAAGAACGGCTCGGACACGACGACGGCCGCGGTCCGGCTCGCCAGGGCGGCCACCGGTCGGGACCTGGTGGCGATCTGCGCGGACCAGCCCTTCTTCTCGACCGACGACTGGTTCGTGGGGACCGTGCCCATGAACGCCGGTGTGCCGGCCGCGACCCGCCGGCTCACGGTCGGCTTCCGGTACAACGACCTCCCCTCCCTGGCGGACGTGCTCGACCGGCACCCCGGGGAGATCGCGGCGGTCGTGCTCGAACCGGCGACCGCCCTGCGCGAGCCGGAACCGGGTTTCCTCGCCGGGGTGCGCGCCCTGTGCGACCAGCACGGCGTGGTCCTCGTGTTCGACGAGATGATCACCGGTTTCCGGTGGGCGACGGGAGGTGCCCAGGCGCTCTACGGGGTCACCCCCGACCTGTCCTGCTGGGGCAAGGGGATGGGGAACGGCTTCCCGATCGCCGCGCTGGCCGGACGACGTGAGCTGATGGAGCTGGGCGGGTTGGCCACGGCCGCGCCGAGGACCTTCCTGCTGTCCACGACGCACGGAGCCGAGGCCGTCGGGCTGACGGCGTTCCGCGCGGTGGCCCGCGTGTACCGCGAGACCGATCCGATCGCCGTGATGGAGCGGCGGGGAGCCCGGCTCGCGGAGCTGGTCAACGGGGTGGCCCACGAGTTGGGGGTGGCCGACCACGTGGCGGCGGTCGGCCGGCCGTCCTGCCTGGTCTTCACCACCTCGGACGCGCGGGGAGTGCCCTCGCAGTCCTTCCGCACGCTCTTCCTCGCGGGGCTGCTGCGGGGCGGGGTCCTCGGCCAGTCCTTCGTGGTCTCCGCCGCCCACACCGACGACCAGCTCGACCAGACCGCGTCCGCCGTCCGCTCGGCCCTCACCGTGTACCGGCGTGCCCTGGAGGCGGGCTCGACGGAGGGGCTGGTGGCGGGGGCCCCGGTGGCGCCGGCGCTCCGTTCGTACGCCAGCCCGCGACAACGGCCCGCCGCCCCGTCGGGACCGGGGTGGACGTCGTGACCGGCTCGGCTCCGCGTCAGCCGAAGCGGAGGACGACGAGGCTCTGGTCGTCGTGCCGCTTGGCCCGGGGCCACCGCCGTCCGTCCGGATCGCCCTCCTCCGCGGTCCGAACCCGGTCGAGCACCGCCTGCGGCCCGGCCGAGGTCGCCTCGGCGAGGAGTTCCGGCCAGCCCCGGTAGAGGCCGTAGTCGTCGACTCCGCAGGACACACCGTCGCTGGCCAGCAACGCCGCGCGCACCTCGGCCCTCGGCCACCGGGCGGTCACGGCGCGGTCGGCGGCGGCAGGGTCGGCCTCGGCGACCCAGAACCCGCCGTCGACGTTGCGCGAGCGTGCCGTCCCCCGCATGGCGGCGCGCAGCCGCGTCCAGTGCTCCTCGTCGTACCCCGACCCGGAGCGCAGCCGGTCCCGGAACCCACCGCGCCCCGGTGAGCGCAGCCGCGCGAGCCGGTCGTCGGTGACGGGGTGGTAGCCGGTCCCGGTGAAGACCACCACCGGGCTGTCGGCGAGGACCAACGCCTCCACGGACGTCGGCGTCCACCTCAGCAGCGCGGCGGTGCTGGACGGCGAGTCGCCCGGCACCAGGCCGTGCCGGGCGGCGGTCGAGGCGATGGCGGCGCGCAGGACCTCCCGGAGCCCCAGCTCCTCCCGGGGGAGCAGCTCGGCCAGTTCGGACGCGAGGCGCTCCGCGTACCAGCCCCCGGTGCGCGCTCCCGGCTCCAGTGAGGTGGCGCCGTCGAGCAGGGCGACGGCGTTCGGCAGCACCACCACCCGGTCCTCGGAGTGGTCCCGGCCCGGCCGTTCGGCCACCTCGACGTGGGGCATGGGGCCAGCCTAGCCACGGGAGGTGGTCGGGCGCCCCGCCCGTGGAGCGGGAGGAGAACGGACGTCGAGCCGAGAACGGTTCCCTCCCGGTGGTGTCCGGCCGGGGCCCTGGCCTGCGGAGTCTCCGGGGGTAGCCCCCACCTCGGGCGGTGACCGGGTCGAGGGTCCGTGTTCGGCGGTCCCGGTGGCCCAGCGGTCCTCGGCGTCGCGGAAGTCCTCGGTCGACGGTGGGGCCGGTCACCGAGGTGTACGACCTGGCGAGCTACGCGCAGGCGTAGCGGCGCCAGGTGTAGTCGGGTTCGCACGGCCGAGCGCGGTGGTCGTTCGGCCGGCGCCGGCGCCGGTGCGGCTCGCCCGAGTGGCGGGTGGCGCCAGGTGGGGCGGGGCGGAGGAACGGGTGGCGCCCGAGGCGGTGGCACGCCGAACCGCGTTCGGGAGCACGCGGGAGAGGGTGCGCGCGAGGGCGGGTCGCCAGGCGTTCGCGGGACGCGGACTGGACCCGGCCGTGCGGGCCGAGGGCGAGTTCCTCGGTGTCGTCCGGGACGGGGCCGGTGCCCTGCCGGCGCCGGTCGCGAGTCGTTGGTGCCGCTCCGGCGGCGGTGGCATCGGGAGCTCGCCAGGGTCCGCTGGATCCTGGAGGTCCTCGGCTCCCCGCGGGATCGTCGTGCGGGGGCGCGGCCACGGCCCGGGAGCGGTCTCGCTGGGTGGTGGCGGGGTGGGGAGCGTGTGCTCCCCACCCCGCGTGGTCCGGCCGGCACGGCCCCTCGACGTGCCGGTCGGCGAACCAGCCCTCGCCGGTTCGCTCCAGTCCCGACCAGGTGGGTCTCGCGCGCGGGCGGGCCCTGGAGCAGCTCCGAGGCACCGCCGTGGCGGAGGCTCGGAGGTTGGGGATGTCTCGAATGGAGTGGTGGACCCCGCCCACCGAGCCGCGTTCGCCGGCGGCGAACGCCTGTCGACCGTACCGGCTGTCGACTGTCGACGGTGCCGCGTCAGCGGAGTGGGGATCGGGGACGTCGGGCGGGGAGCGGGAGTGAACACCCGTCTCAGTCGGGCGACGGTGCGGGACGTCTCGCCAGGTGCGTCGACGGCGACATGTCCTCCAGTCGGGAAACCCGTACCAGGGTGGGCTCGTCGAGGTCCGGCGTGGACGTGAGCATGGCGGAGATGGTGCGGCAACCACCGTCGTGGCCGACGGCGGAGCTCGCCGGGCTGATGGCGTGCGCCGGCCGGCCGGCCGGCTCTCGCGGCGGGCCGGGGGCGCTCGGGCGGCCTTTCTCCCCGGGCGACCGTGTTGCGCCGGTCGTCGAAGCGGGACCTGGCGAGGGGGAGTGCCCTGCCCTGGCTGGTGCCGGCTGCGCCTCCCGGCGGACGGGGTCGGCCGGGACGCCGGCGCGGCCCGGCGACGGGACCGAACCGCCGTGGGCGCCTCCGGGCGTCGCCGCCTCCTCGTCCGCCGTGCGCTCCGGTGCGGGAGCAGCGGGCTGCTCGCCGGCCGGAGGCGCGGGTTCTTCCTCTTCCGTGCCGCACTCGCTCGCGGTCGCCGTCACCGCGTGGCCGTGTTCGGGGTGCTCCGCCGCGTCGTCGGGTGGTGGCTCGTCGGGGAGGCCGGGCCGCGCCGCCAGGAACACCTCGGGAACGGCGGGAGCGGAGGCCAGCGCCTCCTCGACGGGATCCCACTGCGACGGGAGCGCCGGGCCGGGCTCCTGCCCGGGTGGCGTGCTGACGAGTGGCTCCACCGGGACCGGTTCGACCAGGGGAGGCTCGGGTTGGAGGCCCTGGAGCTGGTCGGGGAGGTCCTTCATGCGGTCCTCGAACGCCCGCGTGGCGGCCGCGATCAGGTCCTCGACGGGGTGGGTCGCCCCGGGCGGGCGGTCGGACTGGGAGGGTGGCGGCGCGGTGCCGGTGGGCAGCGCGCCGAGTTCGTCGGTGGCGGCGGCGGCCGTGCTCGCGCCGAGCCAGGCTCCGACGACGAGTCCCCCGGCGGCGGCGAGGATCCGCAGCCCGACGGCCCGCAGCAGCCGCCCGCGGCGGGCCGCGGTCGCGGTGCTGGCCACCCTCACCATTACCACCTGTTGGTTGCCTTCACCTGAGTTCGTTCCGCACGCGCCCTCGAAGGGTTCGGCGGTGCGTACCGCCGTCGGGGTGGGTCGCGTCGCGGAGGACATGGACATCGTCCGCTCCCGCCGTCCGCAACGCGAGTGTCCCCTGTCCCAACCACTCGTACAGGCGGACGATCCGCACCGGTTGAGGGACAGCCGACACGGGGGTCACCCTGGGTGATCCACGCCTGGAAGCAGGCTTGATCGGTTGAGCGCGCCGGCCCGCCGCCGGGATGCCCGCGTACCCGCACTCACCACCTCGGGTGAAGCGATCACCGGGCGGGCGCGTCCGGCCGGTGACGGAAAACGATCTTGGCAAGCTGGCGGGCATGACGATCTCGAACCTTCCGGTGGGACCGGCCGCCGAGTCCCAGCAGCCGCTGCCCGACCTGGTGGAACAGCTTCGTCCCTACGACCCGGACCTCGTCGTGCACGACCCGGGGGGCCCGGCGGAGTGCGTGGTCCGGGGCGGTGAGCTGCTCGTCGCCGCCGAGAAGGTCGAACGGGTGCGGGACGGGCTCCGGCGCTGGATGGACGGGGAACAGACGCACGACCACCTCGGCGTGACCCGGCTCCGGCTCCGCCCGGCGGAACGTGGTCGCTGCGTCGAGCTCGCCGCCGAGGCCGCGCGGGCGGCGGGCACGACCGGAACGTCGTCCGCGCAGCCCAACCACGTGCACTTCGGCAGCCCGGTGCTCCACGGAACCCCGCTGCTCCAGGGCACCCCGGCGCCGGTCGGCCCCGAGCTGGGCCGGCCCGGTGAACCAGTACCCCCCGAGCCCGCCGACGAGGTCTGGGAGCCGCCGGTGACGGTGGCCGTGCTGGACACCGGCCTCGACCCCCACCCGTGGTTCGCCGGCCGCACCTGGTTCTCCGAGTGGGGCCTGTCCCCCGAGGTCCTCGACGCCGACGACGACGCGGGCCAGGACCGGCACGCCGGCCACGGCACGTTCATCGCCGGCGTCCTCCTCCAACACGCGCCAGGGGTGACCCTGCGCCACCAGCGGGTGTTGTCGTCCCTGGGGATCACCGACGACATCACGGTCATGGGCGGGCTCCGCCGCGTACGCCGCCGTGCCGCAGGCAGCGGGGAGCACGTGCACGCCGTCGTGCTCAGTTCCGGCTGCCTGACCGCGGACAACGCCTGCCCGCCGCTCCTGCGCCGGGAGGTGCTCGCCTACCGGGACGCCACCGTGGTCGCCGCCGCCGGGAACCTGGGCTCCGACCGGCCGTTCTGGCCGGCGGCCCTCCCCGAGGTGCTGGCCGTCTCCGCGACCGACGCGGAGGGCCGTCGCCCGGACTTCGCCAACCACGGGCCCTGGGTGGACGCCGCCGCTCCTGGCGTCGACGTCGCTTCCAGCTTCGTGCAGCTGCGGCCGGGAGCGGGGTACCACGCGCCGGGGACGGAACACCGGAGGTACGGCTTCGCCCGGTGGAGCGGAACCTCCTTCGCCGCCCCGAGGATCGCGGCCGAGCTGGCGCTGCTGCACCGCACCGGCCTGACGGCGGAGGACGCCCGCGCCGAGGTGCTGCGGCACTTCCCGCCACGCTGAGGGAACGCGAACGGGCCGTCCCCGCTCACTCCTTCGGGCGGTCCTCGTCCCGGCCCGGAGCCGGGGCGGCTTCCCACGCCTCCAACCCGCGTCCTGATCAGGAGCGGAGAGGAGGCGTGGGATGCGGGGACGGCCGAGCCGGGGCAGGGCACCAGGACTCGTGGAGCGGGCGCTCGCGGGCGACGAGGGGGCTTGGCGCGAACTGGTGGACGAGTACGCCGAACTCGTCTGGGCGGTGGCGAGGTCGTTCCGGCTCGACGCCGCCGACGCCGCCGACGTCGCGCAGACGACGTGGCTGACCCTGGCCGAACGCCTCGCCAGCGTGCGGGACCCGTCCCGCCTGCCCGGCTGGTTGGTGACCACCACCAGGAACGCGGCCCGCCGGCTGTTGCGCGAGCGGCACGGCGAGGTCCTGGCGGGAGCCGGCGCGGACATCGCCCCCTGGCACGGCCAGGTCCGCTCGGCCGAGGTCGAGGCGCTGCTCGGCGATGAACGCGCCGGGGTCTGGCGGGCCCTGCGAGCCCTGCCCGACCGCTGCCAGCGGCTGCTGACGGCGCTCGCCTTCGCCCCCGAGTGGAGCTACCGGCAGATCAGCCGCGCGTTGGACGTCCCGCTCGCCAGCATCGGCCCCGCGCGTGGCCGCTGCCTGCGACGCCTGCGCGAACGGCTGGGCGGCGCGACGCCCTCGGACCAGCCGTCCCGCCGCGAGGACGTGGGAGGGCGAGGTGAGGTCTGAGCGCCCCGACGCCCCCGGCGAGGTCCTCGACATCCTCGCCGCCGCACTGCGCACCACCGATCCGATGCCCGAGCGCGCGCGTCGGGACGCGCTGGCCGCCTACCAGGTGGGGCGGCGGCGCGCCGCCACCAGCGCTGGTCGGCTGCGTCGCCTCGGTGACCAGCTCCTCGCCGGCCCCACCCCCGTCCTCCGCCGGTCCGGGTCCGGGGTGGGCGCGCGGCCCGTGGCCTTCACCGGGGAGGGCGTCACCCTCAGCCTCGACCTGGACTGGGCCGAGGGCGATCTGCTCCGGGTGGTCGGCTTCGTCACCCCGTCCCCCGGCCCGGGAGGGGGAATCCGGGTCCTGCACCCCACCGGTTCGGTGTTCGTCGAGCTCGACCGGGACGGCAGGTTCACCACCGAGGTCCCCGCCGGGCCGCTCCAGGTGATGCTGGTGCGCCGGGACGACCGACCGCTGTCCACCGATTGGTTGGTGCGATGAGCCCGGCCGCCCGGCGGCACCCGAGGACCGGGCGCGGGGGAGGCGCGCCGTCCCCGGTGTGGTTGCTGCGCCGGGCGACCGCCGAGCCCCGGCGGGTCCTCGACGAGTCCGCCCGCGTGCTCACCCCGGGCACGTCGGACGCCGACCGGTCCCTCGTCGAGCACGCTCGGGCGCTGGCCTTCCTGGAGCTGGGCGAGCCGGAGCGAGCCCACCACTGCCTCGGCGCGGCGCGCGCGGCCGCCGTGCGGGCCAGGGGTGGTCCGGGAACGGCCTCGGAGCCGTCGCTGCGGCTCACCTCGGCCTGGACCCGACTCCGGCTCGGGGACACCGAGACCTGCTTCGCGCAGCTGGACCACCTCACCCGTCGCGCGGAACCGGCGGTCCGGGCCAGGGCGGGCTGTCTGCGGGGCGTGGTGGCCTGCGCCCTGGGCGAGTGGACCGAAGCCGTCGCACGGCTGGACAGCGCGCTGCGGGCGCTGGCCGCCCGGGGCGACCGGCGGTGGCTCGCCACCGGGTACGGCGCCCGAGCGGTCGCCTGCGGCTACCTCGGACGGGAATCCGAGGGGGAGCGGGGCCTGCGACGCGCCGAGCGCCTCTGGGAGGCCCTGGGAGAAGGCCCGCGCGTCGCCGCCTGCCGGCACAACCGGGGGTTCCTCGCGCTCCGGCGGGGGGATGTGGCGGCCGCGCTGCGCGCGTTCGACGGACCGACCAACCGGGGCGGCGATCAGCTCGGGGACCCGGGAGCGGTGGTCGACCGGGCGGAGGCGCTGATCGCGGCCGGCCTCCTCCGGGAGGCCGGCGACGCGCTGGACGAGGTGGTGGCGCGGGCCGCCGGGTCGGGTGATGACGTGGTGCGGGCCGAGGCGCTGGTCTCGCGGGCGGCCTGCGAACTGGCGCGGGGGCGGCCCGACCTCGCGCTCGGTTCCGCGCGGCTGGCGGGACGGCTGAACCGCGCCCGTCGTGGTACCGCGTGGGCGGTGTTGGCAGATGCACTGGTGTGCCGGGCGTCCCTGGCGCTCGGCGACCCCGACGACCGGGACCTGGTGGTCGCCGAGCGGGTGGCGGTGGAGTGCCGGCGGCACGGCTGGCACCCGGTCGCCGTGGGACTGCTGCTGGCGGTGGGGCGGCTGGCGGCGGACCGTGGTGCGGCGGACGTGGCCGACCGGGTGCTGCGCGCGGCCAGCACCACGGCCGAGGAGTACTCGGGCGGCGACCGCCTGGTGACCGCGAACGGGCTGCTCGCCCGGGGACTGCGAGCGCTGGCACGGGGTGACGCGGCCGGCGGCGTGCGCGTGGCGACCACGGGGATGAGGGTCGTCGACGCCGACCCCACGCTCCGGGGGCCGGTGGAGCTGCGGGGCCGAGCGCTCGCGGTGAGCGCCGAGCTCGCCACCGCGGGCCTGGTGTCGGCGTTGCGGGTCAGCGAGCCGGGCGCGGCCCTGCGGTTCGTCGAGCGGCACCGGGCGCGGACGGAGGAGCTCGGTCCAGGAGAGGACCGGGAGCCCCCGTGCAGGGGCGGCCGGCACGCCGCCACACCGGGACGGCCGGCGGGAACGGCGGTGACCACGGCGCGGGCCGCCCCCGGACGCGCGGCACGGGACGACATCCTGCTGCGCCGCCGCCTGACCGAGCTGCGGGCCGTGCGGCGGGTCCGACGTCAGGAGCCGCCCGGGCCGGCCGAGCGGGCGGTGGTCGAGCAGGCGCTGCGGCGTGCCCGTGGGCGGCGGTGCGCGCCCTGCCCGCCGGTGTCGCCGGCGGTGCTCTCGGACGTGCTGGGGGACCGGTGCCTGGTGAGCTTCTCGCGGGTGGGCGGCCGCCTGCTCGCCGCGGCCGTGGTGGCCGGTGCCGACCCCCGCTGGTACGACCTCGGCGCGGAGCGGGCGATCGCGGCGGAGGTCGGCTACCTGCGGGCCGGACTCGTCCAGCTGGCCGCCACCCCACGGGGCCGGCTCCGCAGGACGGCCGCCGACGCGGTGGCACGGTCGGCGGCCAGGCTGGACGGCGTCCTGCTGGGGCCGCTGCGCGCGGTGCTGGCCGATCGGGCCGTGGTGGTGGTTCCGGTGGGGCCGTTGCACCCGATGCCGTGGGCGGCCCTGCCGGGGTTGGCCGACCGACCGGTGGTCGTGGCCTCCTCCGCCAGCCGTTGGGCGGAAGGGGAACGCGGTGGGTCTCGCGGTGCCGTGCGGGTGGACGGCGCGGCGTTGTGGGTGGCCGGGCCCGGACTGCCCGCCGCCGAGCGGGAGGTCCGCGTGCTCGCCAGGAGGTTCGGCGGCCGCACGTTGGTGGGCCGGGAGGCGACCGCGCCCGCCGTCCTGGCCGCGGCCGGTCACGCGTCGTTGGTGCACGTTGCCGGCCACGGCGCTCTCCGCCGCGATCGCCCGCTGTTCTCCGGGCTGGTGCTCGCCGACGGCACCGTGTACTGCCACGACCTCGCCTGCACCGACCGCCGCGGTTGGCCGGACCTGGTGGTCCTGGCGGCCTGCGACCTCGGTCTGTCGTCGGTGGGGCCGGGCGGCGCGCTCACCGGGGTGGCCGCGACCGTGCTGGCGGGCGGAGCCAGCACGCTCATCGCGAGCGTGCTGCCGGTGCCCGACGGCAGGACGGCGGCCACGATGGCGGCCCTGTACGGCAACCTCGCGCGAGGCGAGCCGCCGGCGGCCGCCCTCG
>NZ_AGVX02000594.1 GCF_000239155.1 Actinoalloteichus spitiensis RMV-1378 | reverse complement strand
CCCGGTGCGGGCTGGCGGAGAGCCAGGGGCGAGTGAGGCGGGTACGCCGTCCACGCCCTGGGGCGGCGCGGGGGTGCCAACCCCAACACGCGAGGATCGACGTTCTGACCTCGGCACCGGCCCGGTTCGGGTGCGGCTCAGGCGGAGCGGCACGTCATCGTGCGCCGTGGCAGGGGGTGCGCGGGTTCAGCGGCGGCGTCCACGCGCCACCTGCTCCTCGGCACGTCCGGTGGTGTTCAGGGCGCGCCGACCTCGTCGGCTGCGGCGTTCCGACCGGAGGCGGTCGGGGCCGCCGGGGCGGTCACGACCGTCGGGTCCTGCGCAGGGCGACGATGGTGTCGGTGACCTCGGCCTGCTGCCCGTTCGGTCCCGTCGCGATCCGCTGGGGGGCCTCCAGTATCTCAGGGGTCCAGTCCGGTCCCACCTCGAGTGATTCGGCGAGCTGGGCCGGGGTGGGGAACTCGTAGTCCGACGCGGAGCTCCACGACCACGGGGCGGCCGAGCCGTGGTCGACGATGAGCAGCACGCCGCCGGGGGTCACCGATTCCGCCGCTCGCCGCACCACCGCCTCCCGGTCGGGTGCGTAGAAGAAGCTGCCCCACACCAGGTCGAACGGCCCCGGGGGCAGGGGGTCCGCCGTCACGTCGCAGCGGACGGCGGTCACGCTGTCGGCGAGCCCCTCGTCGGCGGCGCGGCGGGCGATCCGGTCGACGGCGGTGTGGGCGACGTCGAGCGCGGTCACCGCCCACCCCTGGGCGGCGAGCCAGAGCGCGTCGCCGCCGTGTCCGGCGCCGAGTTCGAGTGCGCGGCCGGGGTGGAGGCGCAGCCGGGGGATCGTCGCGACCAACGGTGCGTTCGGTGTCGTGCCCCAGGTCGGGTCGGTCGCCTGGTACTGCTTCTCCCAGAAGTCGGCGTCGTAGGTGGTCATCGCCAGTTGGTCCTCTCAGACGTGCTCGTGGGCGTGGTCAACCCGGGTCCCAGGCTGCGGAGGCGTCGGAGACCGGAGCAAGGTTTCTTGCGGAAACGGCAAAACCTGGTCCGGGTAGGCCCACTGGGAGGACGGCGCGCCGAGGCGTGGGGTGGGTGGGCCCGCGCGTCATCGCTGGACGCCCCTGGTTCGGGGCACGAGAACGCCTCCTGCCCCGGTCGCCTGGTGCCGGATCGCCCCGGCCGGGCGCTCGCTCTGGTGGGCTTCCGGTCCGGCGTCGCCGGGCGCCTCAGCCGGTCCGGGGCCGCACCGCCAGCGGGGGTCGGGATGGCCGAGGAGCCGGGCGTGTCCGCTGCCGTGCGGGTCCCGCGCCGACGCGGAGTCCGGCTGGCGAGCCACCCCGTTGAGGAGCGGGCTCGCACCCGCCGGGCGGGAGGCCCCCGGCCGGGATGGCACGGGCGGCTCCTCGCCGGGTCTCCACGTCGGTGGTCGTGCGTGCCTTGCCGCGCCGGCGGCCTTCCGCCCCATCGAGGGGCGTGCGGTGGTCGGGACGGAGGAGCGCGGACACTCCATCCGGACTAATGACAATCATTTTCATTTTCAATACAGTCTGGTTGTCCTGATCACCTGTGAGAGGAACCGTGATGCACGTTCGTAATCGCGTGGGTGTGGGAGCCGTCGCCGTGGCGGCGGCGGCGCTCCTGGCGGGTGCCACCCCCGCCTACGCGCAGACCACCCTGTCGGAGGGACACGTGGACGTGATCGACGTCCACCTCCACGGTGACCACTTCCACGTGCACGTCCACGCCGAGGACCTCGGGCAGTCCTTCGAGCCGTCGGAGGTCGTGTTCGAGGTCAACGACAACGCCGCCGGCACCATCACCGCCGAGAGCGCCTTCGTCGGAGCTCCCGTCGGCTCGGCCGCCTGGGTGTTACCGGCCGAGGCCACCGACGGGGTGCTCTTCGCCGGCTTCAGCGCGCACGACCTCGCCCCCGGGGACACCGACGACGACCAGGTGCACGTCGCGCTGACCGGCGTGTCCGGTCCCGGCGACATCGGGCTGTGGGACGCCGACGACCTGAGCGTCGTGTTCAACTCCTTCGACGGCCTCGACTCCGAGGACGTGCTGACGCTGGGCCCCGACGCCCATTACCACCCGGCCTGGGTTTTCACCGACGCCGGCCAGTACTTCCTGACGTTCGAGGTCTCGGCCCTGGTCGGCGGGACCACGATCACCGACGAGGCGACCCTGGAGTTCGTCGTCGGCTGACCCCCACCCTCGTGGGCGCGCGGCCGCGGCGGGTCGGGGTGGTCGACCGCCGCAGCGTCAGCGTGACCCGCGACCTGGGTGGACCCGGGCCCCGACTGTCGCGGGGGAACCTTCCCCCGCGACTGGTCCCGCTCCGGCGTCCCCGCCTCGGGCCAGCCACCACCCGGGCGGGGACGCCGATGGACCACCTCGGAGGACCCCGGGAAGCGTGTCGGGCCGCACGAGCCGCGGCACGCGGCCCCGCGTCCTCGACCACACCCGCCGGCCCCGCCGCCCTGACCGGGACCGGCCGCCGGACCTGGTGACCGCCGATGCCCCAGACCCACCGGGGCCTCGGCGTCACCGAGCCGGCGGCCCGTCCGCACCGTCCAGCCGCCGTCCGAAGGACACGACGTGAGAACTGCACGACACACCGCGCTCGTCAGCCTGGTAGCGGTCGGGCTCGTCGCCGCGCCACCCCTGGGCCTGTCGCACCCGGCGCGGGACGAGGACCGCGTCCTCCAGGTCGACCCGAGCACGAGCGAGGTGGACCTCCTGACCCTGCGGCCGGGCGGGGCCGGCCTCGAACTCCTCGTGCGCGCGGACACGGGGGACGACGCGATCGTGACCGCCGCGGAGGACGTCCGTTTCGTCTCCGACGCCGCCGACCTCGCCGGCCTCGTCCCCGACGACCCGGTCTACGGCTTCCTGGGGGAACCGGGCGAGCAGGTCTGGCTCCTGCCGCACGGCTCCGACACCGGCGGCCCGCGTTCCGGCGCGGCGGTCCTGTCCTGGGACACCACCGCGCTGGAGGGAATGGCCGTCGACGAGGTCGCGGTGCACCTGCTCGGGGCCGAGGGGCCGGGAACGCTCACCGCCTTCACCCCGGTGGCCAGCGACCTGGACGAGCGGAGCGGCCCGACGCCGTTGTTCTCCAGCACGCCCACCGGCGACCACACCGGCGACGCGGAGCTGCCCACGGGCTCGCGGGGCGAGATGGTGTGGGCGTTCACCGAACCCGGCCGCTACCTCGTCGACATCGAGGTCGAGGCGCGCTCGGCCTCCGGCGACGCCCTGCGGACCAGCGCCACCTACTCGTTCGACCTCGTCCCCGACGGGCTCACTCCTCCCCCACCGTCCACACCCCCGGGGTCCGCACCAGCACCGCCGCCGTCCACGCCACCTCCCGGGGACGACGGCGACCTCACATCGCCCCCCACCTCCACCGCACCGCCCGCCTCCCAGGACGCCCCCTCCCCTCGCCTGCTGCCCGCCCCGCGCCAGCAGCAGCCACCGCCGATCAGCACCGAGCGGGGACCGGTCGTCCTGGACGCCGGACACGTCGACGTCGGGGCACGCCTGATCGGCGGCGACCTCCGGATGCTGGTCAAGGACGGCACCGTGGCCGGGCGGACGGACTGGCGGGAACTGTCCACCGTGGTCTTCCACGTCGCGCCGGCCGCCAGGATCGAGGTGCCGGACAGCCCCCAGTTCGGCTTCCTCGGGTCACCGGGTGACCCCGCCTGGGTCCTCCCCCAGGCTCAGCAGGCCGACATCCTCTGGCCTGGTTGGAACACCGAGGAACTGTCGACGGACGACGTCGACGGCCCCATCCGGTTCTCGCTGCTCGACGTCGACGGCCCCGGCGAGTTCGCGCTGTTCGTCAACGGCTCCTTCGGGGCGCCCGAGGTGCTCTTCGACAGCTCCGACGGCACACCCGACGCCTTCGACATCCCC
Source organism: Actinoalloteichus spitiensis RMV-1378 (assembly GCF_000239155.1). Lineage (GTDB taxonomy): Bacteria > Actinomycetota > Actinomycetes > Mycobacteriales > Pseudonocardiaceae > Actinoalloteichus_B > Actinoalloteichus_B spitiensis. The sequence continues at coordinate 3,325 of NZ_AGVX02000594.1, read as the reverse complement.
CTTGGTACGCACGCCCACGGCAACTGGGCCTTCACCGACGAGGGGTTTTACGAGTTGACCCTGGAGATGAGCGGCTCCGCCGGCGGCACGCCCGTCAGCGACCGCCGGGTGCTGCACGTCGCCGTGGGGGACGTCGATCCGGGCCAGGTCGACCCGGGTGGCGGCGACGACCGCGACGACCACGACGACCGCGACGACCGCGACGACCCGGGGCCCCGGACCGACCCTCCCGGGAGCCGGGACGGGCAGGACGACGAGACCCGGGTTCCGCCGGGCGGTGTCGACAAGCTGGCGAAGACCGGCCCGGGAATGCTCCTCCCCCTCGCCGCGACCGGCGCGACGCTCGTCGCCCTCGGCGCCGCCCTCCTCCTCGGCCGCAGGGCACGCGGCTCCGCCCGGCCGTGACCGGTGTCCGTGTACCTCCCGACGTGATCGGAACGACGTGCGAATGCGTGTGACGACACCACGACCCCGCAGGACCTGGACGGCGCTGATCACCGCCGCGGCGACGGCGACGCTGCCGGGCACCGTCCTCGCCACGACCAGCCCCCTCCACCAGGAGACCCCACCCCTCACCCGACCGGCGGAGACCGGCCCCTCGGCCCACCCGGTGAACACCGCCGGAGCGGCAAGCTCCACCCGGGAGGGTGCCGAGGCGCCAGCGCTGCTGTCGGCGGGATCGGTGGAACTCCAGGCCAGGCTGGACGGTTCCTCGCTGTCGGCGGGGTTCACCGACACCAGCGATCCCGGCGGGCCGGTCCGGTACGGGCTGGCCGAGGCCGTGCTGCACGTCCCGGCCGCCGCCAGGACCGTGCAACCCCCGCACCACTCCTTCCCCGCCGATCCCGGGGACCCGGTCTGGACCCTTCCGGCGGCCACCACCGACGGCCTGCCCCGCGTCGCGCTGAGCACCCGGGGCGTGGACCGCGCCGAGGTCAGCGGACGGGTCGGCCTCGGTCTGGAGTCGCTGACCGGGCCGGGGGAGGTGGGTGTCTTCGTCGCCGCCACCGGCGACCGCCCGCCCTCGGTGGTCCGGTGGAACAGCAGGGACGGCCTACCCGACGTCCACGAGTACCCGCCGGACCGGGACGAGCGCCTCACCTGGAGTTTCTCGGCCGAGGGGACCTACTGCCTCGGCGTGCGGACCACGGCGACGCTCGGGTCGGGTGCCGAGGTCACCGGTCTCGACGTGCTCACCGTCGTCGTCGGCGACGTCTCCCCCGACGAGGTGCGGGCCTGCGGCGAGGACGGGCCGTCCCCGCAGGACCCGGTGTTCGTGCTGGACCAGGGGCATGTCGACGCGATCTACCCCCGGCTGGTCGACGGTGAGCTGCGGATCCAGTTGCGCGACGGCTCCCGGGCGCACGACGACGAGGAGGTCATGCGGGAGTTCGACGACGTCGTGCTGCACGCCAACCCCGCATCCCGGACGACGATCCCGGAGGGCGCGGTCGCCGAGTGGCTGGGGCGACCGGCCGGCGACCCGATGTGGCTGCTGCCGCAGACCAGTCGGCCGGACGTGCTGTGGGCCGGGTGGGGGTCGGACATCCGGTGGCACGAGGAGGTGGTGTTCGGCAGCCTCGACTGGCGGCTCGACCACGTCGCCGGGCCAGGGAACCTGGCGATGTACCTGTCCTCGGCCGCCCGGGACGGCGCCCCGCCGGTGTTCGTCAGCCGGGGTGACAGCCCCAACGTGCGGATGATAAGCGTTCCGGCGCACACCCACGCCAACTGGGCGTTCACCGAGGAAGGCGTGTACTGCCTGACGTTCTCCGCCAGCGGCACCCTGCTCGACGGGCGGACGGTGTCCGACCGGCAACGCCTGACGCTCGCCGTCGGCGACGTCGCGGCCGACCAGGTCGTCCCCTGTGGCCGGTCGGGTCCGGCGCCGGAACGGGAGCCGAGGCAGCCGCCGACCGAACCGGCTGGGGACCCGGTGGTGCTCGGCGGCCACACGTCCTCCGAGTTGAGCGCGCGTGTCGTGAGCGGTGATCTGCGCCTGGACGTCCGGGCCAACGGCGATGCCACGAGCCCGACGTACCATGCGCCCTCGGACGTCGTCTTCCACACCACCGAGTCGGCGTCCGTCCCCGAGTCGGGCTTCACGAGTTTCCTCGGTGAGCCCGGCGAACGGTACTGGCGTTTCCGCGCCACCCAGGGGGCCGGTTGGCCGGTGCTCGGCCTCGACACCGCCGACGTCCTGCCCGAGCAGGTCGACGGGGGGACCCTCAGCTGGCGGGTGCACGACGCCGGCGGGCCAGGGGACGTCGCGTTCTACGCGGTGGGGCGGGGCGGCACCCGCATCCTCGACACGGTCGGGGATGACCACGCGACGGTCCGGACGCGCGCGCACGGCACGCAGGTCCGCGAGTGGGCCTTCGTGGGGGCGGGCACCTACTGCCTCGACGTGGAGGTCAGCGCCACCGTCGACGGGCGAGGCGTCTCCGACCGCCAGCTGGTCACGGTGGTGGCCGGCGACGTCGACCCCTCCACGGTGACGCCCTGCGGCCGGGACGACGACGGGCCACCGACGGACACCCCCGCTCCGCCGCCCAGCGATGACCTCGTCGTCCTCGACGAGGGGCACGTGGACGTCGCCGCGCGGGTGCTGGACGAGGAGCTGCGGATGGCCGTCAAGGACGGCACCACGCCCGGGGTCGTGGAGTGGCGCCAGCTGGAGGACGTGCTCTTCCACGCCAACACCGACGCGGAGACCGCCGTCCCCGACGCGCCCGCCTACGACTTCCTGGGGGAGGCCGGCGATCCGGTGTGGATCCTGCCGCAGACCCAGCTGGAGGGGGTGCTGTGGCCGGGGTGGAACACCGAGGAGATCCTTCCCGACCAGCTGGCCGGGGCGGTGCACTGGCAGCTCACGGCCGCGGAGGGCCCGGGGGCCTTCGTCCTCTACCAGGACGGGACGTTCGGGCCGAACACCCCGGTCTTCGACAGCCGGGACGCGCTCCCCCTCGGGTTCGACGTTCCGCTCGGGCAACACGCGCACGCCAACTGGGCGTTCACGGCGGAGGGCGTCTACTGCCTGTCCTTCGAGATGTCGGCGACGACGCCGGCGGGTGCGGCCACCTCGGACGGCGGGACCCTGGCCGTCGCGGTGGGCGCGGTGGACGTGGCCTCGGTGCCCCGCTGCGGGGAGGGCGACGGCTCGGGACCGGAGCCCACCCCACCGCCGGGCACCTCCCCACCGCCCGGCCCCGGTGGCCCCGACACCACCCCGCCGCCGACCACGACCGACCCCTCCCAGCCGGGCGGTGACGGTCCTGGTGGCGGACCTGGCGGTGGCGGACCCGGCGGCGGTGACGGCGGGGGC
>NZ_AGVX02000595.1 GCF_000239155.1 Actinoalloteichus spitiensis RMV-1378 | reverse complement strand
CGCCGCCGGTCGGCTCCCGCTGCTGGACCTCCGGCTGTTCACCGGAACCCCCGGCTACGCCACGGGCGTCGCCCTGGCCACCGTGTACTTCTGCGGTTTCAGCGGCATCTGGCTGGTGCTCGCGGTCTTCTTCCAGACCGGCCTCGGCTACTCGGCGCTGGCGTCGGGGCTCGCCGTCACCCCCTTCGCCCTCGGGTCAGCGGTGACCGCGATGGTGGCGGGGCGGCTCGTGCCAAGGTGGGGGCGCCGGCTCACCGTGACGGGCCTGGTCCTGGTCGCTCTCGGTCTCGGCGCGGTCGCGGTGATCGCCCCCCTCGCCCCCGCCGACCACCTGGCCAGCGCGCTGGCGGGCCCCCTGCTGGTGGCCGGCGTCGGCGGTGGGGCGGTGATCTCGCCCAACACCACGCTGACCCTGGAATGCGTCCCCGGCACCCTGGCCGGGGTGGCCGGGGGCGTGCTCCAGACCGGGCAGCGCATCGGCACCGCGATCGGCACCGCGGTGCTCTCGGCCGCCCTGCACGGCGCGGTGGGCAGGGCGCAGGGCGGGTGGCCGATCGCGCTGTCCGTGGCGATGCTGTGCGCGGTGGCCTTCGTCCTGGCCGCACTGGTGCTCGCGGTGGCCGAGCTCCGGCAGCGCCGCCACCGCGCGTCCCCGACCGGTGGCCATCCCGAGGCGTGGCGGACCCGCACGAACCGGTGAGGGCCGCCGACCCGGGTGGTCGCTCACCCTCCTCCAACCTCCGCCCACCCGTCCTCGCCCTCCGCGTCCCCGCCGGCGCTGGGTCTGCGCACCCGGGAGACGACTCGCCTGGACCCCCGGACCGGCGGGACGTGCGGGATCACCAACAATTCGGTGGACAGGGCCGGGCAGCTGTCCGCATGCTCGCGGAATGAACCTGCGTGCGGTGACCCTGGCCGATCGGCCTGAGCTCGAGTCGGTGTTGTGGAAACTCGACAGCGGGTGGCCGACGTTCATCGACCACGACCCGGTCACCACCTTCGTCGACCTGGCGGTCGACCGGTTCCCGGAGTTCCTCTTCATCGTCTTCGACGGGGACGACCCGATCGCCAAGGTGCTCAGCGTCCCCTTCCACTGGAAGGGGAAGGACCCGGACGAGCTGCGCCCCGGCGGGTGGGACTGGGTCCTCAGCACCGCGTTCCTGCAGGACCGGGAGGGCATCACCCCGAACGCCGTCAGCGCCCTCGAGATCTCGATCCGGACGGACGTGCAGGGCAGGGGGCTGGCCCCGCGCCTGCTGGCGATGCTCGCGGACAACTGCCGGCGCCTCGGTTTCCACGACCTGGTAGCGCCCGTTCGGCCCACCCGCAAGCATCTCCGGCCGCACATGGCGATGGAGGAGTACGCCAGGGAGACCAGGGACGACGGCCTCCCCACCGACCCATGGCTCCGGGTCCACGCACGGGCCGGCGGACGACTGCTCCGAACCTGCCCCGCCTCCATGACGATCGCGGGCAGCCTCCAGCAGTGGCGTGAGTGGACCGCGTTGCCCTTCGACAGCAGCGGAAGCGTCGAGGTGCCGGGGGCCCTCGTCCCGGTCGACGTCAACGTCGACTGGGACCTCGCCGTCTACGTCGAGCCGAACGTCTGGGTGCACCACGAACTCGACCAGCGGTGAACCCGGTCGGCCGGGCCGGTGCGCACCGGCGCCCTCCGCCCTGAGGACGTCAGCCGCCCGGCACGATCACGCCACGTCCCCGGATCCGCCGGGCGCGCAACCGCTCGTACACGGCCGGCGCCTCCTCCAACCCGTACCGCTCGACCTCCGCCTCGACCTGACCGGAGCGCGCCAGGTCCAGCACCTCCAACAGCTCCCCCCGGCTGCCCCAGTACGGCGCGGTGACCGTCGTCTCGAACGGGAGGGTCCCGAAGCCCACCTCGACGGACCCGCCCTCCACCCCGACGAGTACCACGTCGCTCTCCACACCGGCGCAGGCGGCGGCGATCGCGGCGGTCGCGGGCAGACCGACGAAGTCGAGCACCACGTCGGCGCCCCCGCCGGTGAGTTCGCGTACCGCCTCCGGGGCCCGTTGGTCGGACGGGAAGACGACGTGGGCTCCCACCTCGCGGGCGAGCTCCATCTTCTCCTCGCTGACGTCGAGCGCCACCACCCGCGCCGCGGTCGTCGCGCGCAGGATCTGGATGCCCAGGTGTCCCAGGCCGCCGGCGCCGATCACCACCGCCGTGCTTCCCGGCACCAGCTTCGACGCGGAACGCGCGATGGCGTGGTACGGGGTGAGGCCGGCGTCGGTCAGCGGCACCGCGCGCACCGGATCGAGGTCGCCGATCGGGACCAGGTGGCGGGGGTCGTCCACCAACAGGTACTCGGCCAACGCACCGGGCGCGCCGAGACCAGGCGGGCGGATGCCCAAGCGGTCCGCGCGCAGGCAGTAGTTCTCCTTCCCCACCGCGCACTTCCGGCAGGTGCCGCACCCCCAGGGGCCGTACACCACGCAGGACTCGCCTTCGGCCATCCACTCCACGCCCGGCCCGACGGCCGCCACCACCCCGGCGCCCTCGTGGCCCAGGGTCAACGGGAGCGGGTACGGGTACTCGCTGGCCGACCAGTCCATGACCGTGATGTCCGAGTGGCACACCCCGGCGGCGGTGACCCGCAGCAACACCTCCCCGGGCCCCGGCTCGGGCGTCGGGACGTCGACCACCACCGGGGGAGCACCGATCTCGGTGTACTGAACCGCTCTCATCGCGACCTCCTCGGGACGGCGACGACACCGCTCGACCGCCCTTGCGCTGTTGGCCGAGGGTGGGGTACCCGAAACCTCCGGCCTGAACCGCGCCGGACGGAACGGCGGCCGGCCGCACCGGGCGCCCTCGGCCGGGTCGTTCTCCTCCCGCTCCGGTTGGCGGCGGGTCCGCCCGGGTACCCGGCGCGACGGAGAAGCCCCGCGTTCCCCGTCCACTCCGGCGCGGGAACGACGGGGACACCCGCGACCCCAGGAGGAGACATGCGCCTTCCCCCGCCACGGGGACCACTGAGCGGCGCCGTCATCGAGGCGCTGCGCCAGCGGCCCACCGAACGGGTCTCCCTTCCCCCTCCCGGCGCCGCCAGCGACGAGCCGTGGCACGACGACGACCTCCAGCTGGCGCTGTGGGTCTGCTATGAGCTGCACTACCGGGGGTTCGAGGAGGTGGACGACCGGTGGGAGTGGAACCCGGCACTCCTGTGGTGGCGCTCCGGTCTCGAACGGGACTGGGAAACCGCCTTGCTCCCCTTCGCCCCCTTCTCGGTGCCACCGGAACCCAGGGACGTCCCCGCCGCCCTGCGGCAGCTGATCGCCGACTCCGACGGTCCACCGCTGGCCACCTTCCTCCAGCGGGAGGCCACTCGTGACCAGTTCCGGGAGTTCCTCATCCACCGGTCGGTCTACCACCTGAAGGAGGCGGACCCGCACAGTTGGGCCCTGCCGCGCCTGGACGGCCGGACCAAGGGTGCCCTGGTGGAGATCCAGGCCGACGAGTACGGCGGCGGCCACCCGGAGCGCATCCACGCCGAGCTGTTCAGGGTCACGATGCGTGAGCTGGGCCTGTCCGACGCCTACGGCGCCTACGTCGACGAGACGCCCGCCGTGATGCTCGCGGCCAGCAACCTGATGCACCTGTTCGGGCTGCACCGGCGCTGGCTCGGCGCCACCCTCGGACACCTCGCCGCGTTCGAGATGACCTCGACGCTGCCGAACCGCCGGATCGGCGGCGGTCTGCGCAGGCTGGGCGGGTCGCCGGAGGCGGTCGAGTACTTCGACGAGCACGTGGAGGCGGACGCCGTCCACGAGCAGGTCGCCGCGAACGACCTGTGCGGAAGCCACGCCCTCGCCCGGCCGGACGCGGCCGGGGACGTCCTCTTCGGTGCCGCCTGCTACCTGCGGCTGGAGGCGGAGTTCGGCGAGTTCGCCCTCAGCCGCTGGCGGCAGGGCGCCTCCACCCTGCGGTCGGCCCCGGCGGTGCGCCAGGCGGCGCCGGCGGTCACCCCGTCCTGACCGCCGCACGCCCCCGGTCCGAGGTCCGCCGTGCCTGGGGCCCCGAGGCGCCGACCACCCGGGTCGGATGCGGTGTTCCGGCCGGTGGCCGGTGGGTGCGCGTACCTGCCGGCCGCTACCGCCGGTGGTCGCGCGGCACCACTCGGCTGCTGAACCGCACGCGCCGGGGCCGGACGGTGAACCGGCTCGGCCACGGGCCCGCGCCGGACGACGGACGTCCGGGAGGCTGTCCGTCGTC
>NZ_AGVX02000596.1 GCF_000239155.1 Actinoalloteichus spitiensis RMV-1378 | reverse complement strand
GGTCAGGCACAGCCGGAGCCCGGTCGGGGCGGTCCCGCCGGTGTCGACGGCCCGCAGCAGCTCGTGGTACATCGCGGGCACCCCGACCAGGACGCTGAACTCCCCGGCGGCCAGGCCCGCCAGCACCTCCTCGGCGGCGAAACCGGAGGTGACGTGGGCGCTGGCCCCCACCGCCAGCACGCCGAGGGTGCCGAGGTGGTGGCCGAGGCAGTGGTGCAGCGGCAACGGCCACAGCACGCGGTCCTCCCGGCCCAGGCCGAGGATCGGGGCGTAGCAGGCGGCGATCGTCCACAGCGAGTTCCGGACGGAGGAACGCACGCCCTTGGGGCGGCCGGTGGTGCCGGAGGTGTAGAGCATGAACGCCCAGTCGTCCACTCCGAGGTCGTCCCGGGCGGGTTCGGGCGCGTCGCGGGTGGCGAGGTCCTCGAAGCGGGGGCCGCACCAGTCCACCGGGTCGACCTCGTCGGCGAGGACCACTGTCGACTCGGGCGCCAGACGCCGCACCCTGCTGATCCGCGCCGGATCGGTGATGACGGCGACCGCTCCGCTGTCGGCCAGGAGGAACGCCAACTCGTCGTCGCTGGAGAGCGGGTTCAACGGCACCCCGACGGCGGCGGCGCGGGCGGTGGCCAGGTAGCTCTCCACCAGGGACACACCGTTGCCGAGGACGAACGCCACCCGCTCCCCCGGGGCCACCCCGAGGGCGGCCAGGTGCCCCGCGAGACGTCCGGTGCGGGCGGCCAGCTCCGCGTAGGTCACGGCGCGGCGGGCATCCGAGTAGGCGGTGCGCTCCGGGGTGCCGCGGGCGTGGTCGCGCACCAGCTCGTGGACGGGGCGGATCAACTCGGTCCGGAGCATGTCACCACACTTCGCTCACTGGGGTCGGGGCCGCCCAGCGCGGGAGCGGGGCGCGACAGGCGGCCACGTTACGAACGCCGGTCGCCGGCATGCTGCGGAAGAAGCCCACCGCACGGCCATCCCCCGGCAATCCGGGCGGCGGCGCGCGGACCCGCTGTTACCGGCAGGTGGAAGACAGGCACTGCGCCGGGCGGGTCCGGGTTCCTACCGTCGGGCCGACAGCCGTCGGAACTCCACTGCTGGGGTGGTCCATGACTCGCTCGCCCGTCCGGCCCGTGGGCGCGCTCGCCCCGCTGCTGCGCGCCCCCGGCCCCGCCCGGTCCGAGGACGGCCCGGTGCTCGGGACCAACCGGTACCTCGCCGCCGCGTCCACACCGGCGCCGCCACCGCACCCGGGCATGACCGTGCTGCTGGCCGCCCCGACCGACGAGGTCGCCGAGGTGTGGCCCGCCGACGGCCCCGTCCGCTACGGGGACCACGGCGCCATCCGCTACGCCTGCTCGGACCGCTTCCTGTTCTGCTCGGCCCGGCTACCCGGTTCCGGCTCCTACGCGCGGGAGGTCGGCCGGATGTACCGGGAGCTGTTCGCGCTGCTGGCCCGCCTCGACTACCCCCGGCTGGTGCGGGTCTGGAACCACATCGCCGACATCAACGGCAGCACCGGGGCCGGCGAGGAGGTCTACCGCGACTTCTGCGTGGGCCGCAGCCTGGCCTTGGAGGAGCTGGGGATGCTCGGCGACATGCCGGCCACCACCGTGATCGGCGCGGCGGCGGGCGGGATCGAACTGTCGTTGATCGCCACCCGGGGCGTCGACCCCGTCAACGTGGAGAACCCCCGGCAGATCCCGGCCTACCACTACCCGTCCCGGTACGGGCGGCGCGCCCCGAACTTCGCCCGCGCCACCTACCTGCCCCGGCACGGGGACGCCGCGGCACGGGGCTCGGTCCTCGTCTCCGGCACGGCCAGCATCATCGGCCACGAGACCCGGCACGCCGGGGACGTCCGCGCCCAGTGCCGCACCGCCCTGGAGAACGTGGAGTTGCTGGTGGGCGCGGAGAACCTGGGCCGGTACGGCATCGACCACGGTTACCGGCTCGCCGACCTGCGGACGGCGAAGGTGTACGTGCGGCACCCCGAGGACCTGCCCGCCGTCCGGGAGGTCTGCGCCGAGATGTTGCCCGCCGACGGCCGGGTCGCCTACCTGCGGGCCGACATCTGCCGCTCCGACCTGCTCGTCGAGGTCGAAGGCGTCGCGACGTGACCGCCGGTGAGGTCGGGGAGGCGGGGATCCGGCCCGGGGCGGGCGGGCACCCGGAGGTCCCCCCGGCCGGAGCCGGCGGGCCGGACTGGCGGGAGTGGCCCGCGCGCCAGCAGCCGGACTGGCGGCGGGACGAGTTCCACGCCCCGGTGCGCCGGGCGTTGGACGCGGCGGAACCGCTGGTCACCGGTGAGGAGGTCCGGGAACTGTCGGCTCGGCTCGCCGTCGTCTGCTCCGGGGACGCGGTGCTGGTGCAGGCGGGGGACTGCGCGGAGAGCTTCCACGCGGCATCGGACGCGCGCACCGACGCGGTGGTGGCGGTCCTGGACCGGTTGGCGGCCGGGTTCGGGGGTGGGCGCCCCGTGGTGCGGGTGGGCCGGATCGGTGGGCAGTTCGCCAAACCCCGGTCGCGGTCGGAGGAGGTGGTCGACGGGGTGCCGCTGCCGCCGTTCCGGGGGCACCTCGTGAACTCGGAGGTCGCCGAGGCGCGTGCCCGACGTCCTGATCCCCGCCGGATGCTGACCGGCTACCGGCTGGCCGCCTCCGCGCACCGCCGGCTCGCCGTCCACCGGGAGGCCCGGTCCGGCGGGTGGGGTCCGTGGTCCAGCCACGAGGCGCTGGTCCTGGACTACGAGGCGGCGTTCCTGCGCCCGGACGACACCGGCGAGCTGGTGTTGGGGTCCACCCACTTCCCGTGGGTCGGGGAGCGGACGCGGCAGCTCGACCACGGGCAGGTGCGGTTGGTGGCCTCGGCCCGCAACCCGGTGGCGTGCAAGCTCGGGCCCGGGGCGACGGGCGAGGACGCGGTCCGGCTGTGCGAGGTGCTCAACCCCGACCGGACCCCGGGGCGGTTGACGTTCGTGGTGCGGATGGGGACGCCGGCCATCACCTCGGCCCTGCCGCCGCTGCTGCGCGCCGTGCGGGCCGCCGGTCACCCGGTGGTCTGGGTCAGCGACCCGATGCACGCGAACACCGTCTCCACACCAGACGGTCGGAAGACCCGGTTCCTGGCCGCGATGCTCGAGGAGGTCGGCTGGTTCACCCGGATCGTCCGCGACCACGGCGAGCACCCCGGCGGACTGCACCTGGAGGTGGCCGCCGAGGAGGTCACCGAGTGCGTGGGCGGTCCCGTGCCCGGCTTCGCGGCGTTGGCCGACCGCTACGAGACCCTGTGCGACCCGAGGCTCAGCCCGGCCCAGGCGGCGGAACTCGTCGCCCGGGCCGGGTTCTGACCGTCTACCCGGGCGGTCAGCCCGGGAGCGCGGCGACGGCCGGGACGGGTGCGCCGGCCTCCACCTCGCGCGGGCTGAACCGCGCGAAACCGGCCAGGCCCTCGGTGTGCGCGGCCTGGTCGTCCTCGGCGGCGTTGAACCGGGCCGCGTACTCCAGCGCCCGCAGCGGGCAACCCCGGACCGCGTCCAGCAAGCCCTGCCACTGCCCGCTGGCGGCCGCCGGGTGGGGCGGGCCGAAGTGCAGCTGCCGTCGCCGTGGGCTGAGCACCACGTCCAGCAGCCGGGTGATGGCGTGGTCGGTGAGCCGGTCGAGGACGAGGCTCAACGAGTTGGGCCCGGTGGTGGTCTCCGGCATGCGGCGGGCGAACTCCTCCCGGGCCGTGGTCACGATCATCAGCGGCAGGGGGTCGGTGGTGTCGAGGAGGGTGGCCAGGGCGGAGAGGAGGTCGTCGGCACCGTGGTGCACGTCGTCGACGACGACGAGCGTGGGCTGCTGGCTGGCGAGGCACCGCAGCGCCTCGACCCCGTTCCCCGGCTGGTCGTGGACCAGTGCGGAGAGGACGGTGCCGGCGTCGCCGCACCCCGGGCGCACCCGGGTGCGCAGGACACGCGTGGTGTTCAACGTGCCGTCCCGCAGCTGGTCGACGAGTTCGGACACCAGCCGTGTCTTGCCGATGCCCCGGGCTCCCAGCAGCGTCGCCATCGCCGGCCGTCCCGTCGCGTGGGTGCGGACCACGGTGCGCTGCAACAGGTCCAGCTCGAAGGACCTGCCCACGAAGGGGGTGGGCCCGTGCCAGGAACCGGGCGGCTCCTCCGCTGCCAGGACCGCTGGCTGACGTGCCGCGAAGGGACCGTGCCCGACCGGCCCCTCGGGTGGGGCCGTGTTGAGGACCACCCGGCCGGGGGTGGCGGCGGCGGCGAGGCGTCGGCAGCTGTCGAGCACGACGGCGGCGACCTTCGGCACGGCGGTGTCGCCGTCGACGGGCCGGCTGACCACGGCCTCCCCGGAGTGCACGGCCACCCGGACCTCGGCCGGGTGGAACTCGACCACGGAGCGGCGGGCGATGGCGCCGGCGGCGGCGAGCGCGCGGTCTGCGTGGTCGGGCAACCGGCCGCTCGCCCCGAAGTAGCCGCACCAGGAGGAGCCGGGGCCCGGCGCGGGCTGTCCACCGTGGTGGCGGATCTGCTGGCACACGAAGCCCTCCACGGCGGCCGCGTGCTCGGCGGTGGTCATGACCATGACCACCGTGAGGTGGCGTTGTTCGGAGACCGTCCCGTTCCCGGTAGCCGGGGCGGGCGCCGTGGGCGGCCACTCCGGCGTGGCC
>NZ_AGVX02000597.1 GCF_000239155.1 Actinoalloteichus spitiensis RMV-1378 | reverse complement strand
GGTCCCCCCGACGGGCGGCCCGCCGCCAGCACGTCCCCGGCCCCACCAGCCCGCTCGGGACGTCAGCCCGGACGCGGGAGCCGCGCCACCCGCCGCGGGCCCCGCCGCCCTCCGACCGTGGACGGCCCGGCCGGGCCGGGACCGGCTGGTGGACCTGGTGCGCGCCTGGGGAACGATCTGCGTGATCGCGGTGCACTGGGTCATCCCGGAGGTGGCCTGGAACGGGCACCAGCTGGAGATCGGCAACTCCCTCGTCCACGGGTGGGGCTGGCTGGCCACCTGGGCGTTCCAGGTCATCCCGCTGATGTTCTTCGCCTCCGGTTGCGCCACCTACCTCCAGCTCAGCCGCCGGTGGCGCTCCACCCTGCCCTTCGTCCAGGCCCGAACCCGACGTCTGCTCCCGCCCGTCGCGGTGTTCGGCGCGTTCTGGGCGGCCGCCGTCGTCGTGCTGCCCCTGGTCGGGGTGCCGACCTCGGCTGCCCGCTCGGCCGCGACGCTCGCACCCCAGCTCCTGTGGTTCCTGGGCGTCTACCTGGTCCTGCTGCTGCTGTCGCCGCTGCTGTTCCGCGCCTTCGCGCGGTTCGGCCACCGGCTGACCCTCGCCATGGCCGCCGGCGCGGCGCTCGTCGACCTCGCACGCTTCACCCTGGACCTGCCGGTGCTCGGCCTGCTCAACATCGTGTTGGTCTGGGCCGTGCCGTACCTGCTCGGCTACGCCTACGCTGCCGGCCGGCTGACCACGATCCCCCGTGCCGCGCTCCTGGTCGGCGCCCTCGGGAGCCTGGCCCTGCTCGCGCTGCTGGTGGTGGCGGGCCCCTACCCGGCCAGCATGGTCGGTATGCCGGGCGCCCCGCTGTCGAACATGAACCCGCCGACGGTCTGCCTGCTCGCGTTGACCGGGCTGCACCTGTCGCTCGCGCTGCTGTGGCGGCGACGACTGGAACGGCTGGCCACCCGCCCTGCGGTGGCCGCCCTGGTCGGCTGGATCGGGCGGCACAGCATGACGCTGTACCTGTGGCACCTCACCGCGATGTTCCTCGTCATCGGCGTGGCGCTGTTCGCGCTGGACCTGCGCCTGGCCGACAGCTGGAGCGCCCAGTGGTGGCTCACCCGTCCGCTCTGGTTCGGCGCGGCCGGCCTGGTCCTCACCGTGCTGGTGCTGGCCTTCCGGCGTGCGGAGCTGCCCCCGCCCCGTCGGCCGGGGGCCCGCCC
>NZ_AGVX02000598.1 GCF_000239155.1 Actinoalloteichus spitiensis RMV-1378 | reverse complement strand
GGCGGAGGCTCCCGCCGGTCCCGTTCCCGGCGCGCAGGGGGCGGACGGCCACCAGGTCATCCGCGCAAGCGGCGCTGGCGTCCCGTTCCCGGCGCGCACGGGGCGGACCCTCGACCGCCAGGGCGCGACGCTCCCGGGCCACGGCCGAGAGGTGCACACGAGCCCTGTCCTGCCTCCCGGCCCTTCCGGTCACTGGCCGGCGCGGGCCGTCTCACCCACCGCGCGCGGACTCGACGAGGTGGTCCCAGGTAGCGAGGGTGATGTCGACGACGCCGTCGAGTTCGGCCAGGGTCGCGCCGTCGCGCGCCTGGATGGACAGCCCGAAGAGCACCGACATCAGGAACGATGCGAGCCGGTCGACGTCGACCGACGCGGGCAGGCCGCCGTCCTCGCTGGCAGCGCGGAGACGGGCCAGCAGCCGGTCCCGGTCCTGGTCGCGTAGGGACCGCAGTAGATCGCGGAGGCCCTCGCTCTCCGGGGAGTAGGAGATCGCGGAGAGGACGATCAGGCACCCGTGCGGGGTCTCGGGGTCGACGTAGGCCTTCGCGTTGTCGCGCAGTAGGGCCTCGACCGCGTCCCGCACCGGCCCGGGCCGCTCGAGCGCGAGGGTGGTGACCGAGCGGTCGGGCGAGTTGTAGAACTCGACGGCTTCGCGGAACAACTTCTCCTTCGACCCGAACGCGCCGTACAGGCTCGGGGGGTTCATCCGCATCGCCTCGACGAGATCGGTCAGTCGAGTGCCCTCGTAGCCGCGCTCCCAGAACACCTCCATCGCCTGGCGCAGCGCCGTGTCCCGGTCGAACGCGCGGGGCCGGCCCCGCCGCCGGGGCTGGTCGGTGGCGTCGGTGGCGCCTCGCGTACTGGACATGCCCCCAGTGTATATTTTTAGTATCTGCTACAAAATTGACGGGGCAAGGGAGAACTCGATGCCGCAACGGAGCAAGGTCGCACTGGTCACCGGGGGGGAGCAGGGGCATCGGCGCCGCGATCGCCCGACGACTCGCCGACGACGGCCTGGACGTCGCGATCACCTACCTGTCGTCGGAGGAGGCCGCGGCCGCCGTCGTCCGCGACATCCGCTCGCGGGGCCGCCTCGCCTCGTCGATCGCCGTGGACAGCGCGGCACCCACGGCGGCGGTCACCGCAGTCGACGCGGTGGTCGAGGAGTTCGGACGGCTCGACGTCCTCGTCAACAGCGCGGGCACCTTCCCGAACGGCCCACTGGACGAGGTGCCCCAGAGCGAGGTCGACGCGGCCCTCGCCCTGCACGTCAGGGCCCCGTTCCTGTTCAGCCAGGCGGCCGCGCGCGTGCTGGCACCCGGGGGCCGGATCATCACCGTGGGCAGCTCCTTCGCCAACCGGACCCCCTACCCCGGGGTCACCCTCTACTCGATGACCAAGGCCGCCGTCGAGGGCATGACCCGGGGGCTCGCCCGGGACCTGGGCGAACGGGGCATCACCGTCACCGCCGTGCACCCGGGCAACATCGACACCGACATGAACCCGGCCTCGGCTCCCGAGGCCGCCGACGAACTCCCCGCCATTCCCCTGGGGCGCTACGGGGAGCCTCAGGACATCGCCGCCGCCGTCTCCTACCTCGCCGGGGACTCCGGTCGCTACGTCACCGGCACCGCGCTGACCGTGGACGGGGGTTACAACGCATGACGGCCGCGATCCCCAACCAGCGTCGGCGATCGGAGGGCACATGATCTCGTGGTTGCTCCTCGTCGCGGCCGGGCTCCTGGAGATCGGCTGGGCCAGCGCCATCAAGGAATCCCAGGGGTTCACCCGGTTCTGGCCGAGCCTCCTGGGGATCGGCGGGGCGCTCGCCAGCTTCGCGCTGCTGACCCTCGCGGTCAGGGACCTCCCGATCGGTACCGCCTACGCGGTGTGGGTCGGTATCGGCGCGATCGGCGTGGCCGTGGCCGGCGTCGTCTGGTTCGGCGACGCGCTCAGCCCGGGACGGATGCTCTTCCTGGGCCTGATCGTGGTGGGTGTCGCCGGGCTGAAGTTCCTCGAGAGCTGACGGCGCCGCGCGGCGGTCCCCTGCCATCGCCGGTTCGCGGCCAGGACGGGAGGGTCCGCCGCCGGGTAGGCCACGAACTCCCGTGCGCGCCGGGTTCAGGAGCGGCGCTGGCGGTGCGCTCGAACCCGTTCGCGGGTCTGGCAGCGGGTCGAGCAGTAGATCCGGTGTCCACGCCGCGACGTGTCGAGGTAGACGTCGGCGCATTCCTCGGCGGCGCACAGGCCCGCCGACCGGGCCGCCGGATCGGTGAGGGCGTCGAGGACGGCGGCCAGCATCGCGGCGAGCAGGGGAGGCGCGTCCGCCGCCGCGCGCCACCCCAGCCGGGGCGGGGCGGCCCCGCTGTCGAGATGGGGAACGAGCCCGACCCGGTCGACGAGGGCGTCGACGACCGCGTCCCGCGCGGCACCCGGGGCGGCGGCGAAGACGCGGTGGATGTCCTCGGCGGCGGCGCTGATCTCCTCGTCCGTCAGACGGCTCCCCCCGGGCCAGGTGCCGTCCAACCGGGCCCGGTACGGGGAGTCCGGGGCGGGGTGTCCGCTCCAGGGCCTGGCGGACACCCGC
>NZ_AGVX02000599.1 GCF_000239155.1 Actinoalloteichus spitiensis RMV-1378 | reverse complement strand
CCCCCCCGCCACGGCGGGCCGCCGCCTCACTCCGGCCCCCGCTCGGGGTGGGCGGCCTCCCGGGACCCGTCCGCCGGCCCGCCGCTCCGAGCCGGGCGGCCGAGGACGTACGCGTTCAGCGCCCACAGGCCGACCCCGACCGCCAGCAGCACGGCGGCGACCACGTACTCCTCCAGCGGTCGTCCGGTGAGCGGGCTGGCGAGGTACAGCGAGGTGGCCGCACCGAGCACCGGCAGCACCGCCGGCGCCCGGAAGTGGCGGTGCGCCACCGGCTCCCGGCGCAGCACCAGGACCGCGAGGTTGACCACGGCGAACACCAACAGCAACATCAGCGAGGTGGTGCCACCGAGCAGGGCGATGTCCACGGTGCTCACCAGCACGACGGCCACGGCCGTGGTCACCGCGATCGCGACCCAGGGGGTGCGCCGTCGCGGGTGTACCAGCCCGAACCGGCCGGGGATGATGCGCTCCCGAGCCATCCCGTACAGCAGGCGGCTCGCCATCAGCATGTTCATCAGCGCCGAGTTCGTCACCGCGCAGATCGCGATCGCCGAGAAGACGATCAGGGGGAACGCGGGCGCCCCGGCCCGGACCACCTCCAGCAGCGGTCCCGTGGAACCGGCGAGCACGTCGGTCGGGACCAGCAGGGACGTGGTGAGGGCGACGGCCAGGTACACCAGTCCCGTGATCCCCAGCCCCCAGAACAGACCCCGGGGGAACACCCTGGCCGGGTCCTTCGCCTCCTCCGCGAGGTTCACCGAGTCCTCGAACCCCACCAACGCGAAGAACGCGAGCGCGGTCGCGGAGGTGACGGCGAGCAGCGGCCCCTGCTCCGCGTTGAACTCCAGCAGCCGCGCGGGTTCCCCGACACCCCTGACCACCGCGCCCACCCCGATCCCGACCACGACCAGCAGGCCGGTGAGCTCGACGACGGTCAGGACGACGTTGGCGGTCAACGACTCCACCACGCCCCGGAAGTTCACGAGGGCGAGCACCACGAGGAAACCGACCGCCACCAGCAACCAGGGGACGCTGACGAACTGCTGGAGGTAGTCGCCGCTGACCGCCCGCGCGGCCGAGGCGGCCGAGGTGATACCCGAGCACATCACCGCGAAGGCCACCATGAAGGTGAGGAAGGGCCGTCGGAAGGCGCGGTGGGCGTAGAGGGCCGCGCCGGCGGCCCT
The DNA here is from genome assembly GCF_000239155.1 of Actinoalloteichus spitiensis RMV-1378. GTDB lineage: Bacteria > Actinomycetota > Actinomycetes > Mycobacteriales > Pseudonocardiaceae > Actinoalloteichus_B > Actinoalloteichus_B spitiensis. Next base: position 3,823 of record NZ_AGVX02000599.1, on the reverse strand, counting down.
CGGGTAGCGGCTCACCAGCTCGGCGTAGCTGAACGCGGTGAGGAACGCGACCAGGAAGGCGATCAGGAACGGCACCCACAGGGCACCGCCGACCGCTCCCGCGACCCGGCCGGTGAGGGCGTAGATGCCGGTGCCCAGGATGTTGCCGATCACGAAGAGCAGCAGCAGCCGGGTGCCCATCACCCGGCGCAGCGCGGGTTGGCCACCGCGCGAGGAGGTGTGGTCGGGGCCGGGCTCGGGCACCTCGAATGCCGCCATGAGCACAGAGTGTGCCCGCCAAGGAGCCCTGGGTGAACACGACCGGCCCGGATCTCCCCCGTGGAGTGCCGGCGGTCGCGGCACGCGGCCCGGGGTGACTACGGTGCGGGGAGGCGATCAAGGAGGGTGCCGTGGCGGACGAGATCCCGAATGCCGATTCCCCCGACCGTCCCCGGGCGACGATGCCCGAGCCCCCGGCGACGGCCGCCTTCCGCGCCGCGCGCGACCTCCTGTTCCGCCACCGGCACGACCTCGACGCGGCCGTCACGGCTTTCCACTGGCCAGCTCTTGACGAGTTCAACTGGGCGTTGGACTGGTTCGACGTGCTCGCCGCATCGCCGGACACCGGCTCCAGGACGGCGCTCTGGTTGGTGCACGACGACGGGACTGAGCTGCGTCTCAGCTTCGCCGACCTCTCCGCGCGCTCCTCCCGGGTGGCGAACTGGTTGCGGGAGGCGGGGGTGCGCCGAGGCGACCGGGTGCTCGTGGTCCTGGGCAACCAGGTCGAGCTGTGGGAGACGGTGCTGGCCTGCGTCAAGCTGGGGGCGGTGATCATCCCGGCCACGACGATGCTCGGGCCGGACGACCTCGCCGACCGGGTGGCCCGGGGCCGGGTGGGGCACGTGGTCAGCGCGGCGGAGCGGACCGACGGCTTCGCCGGGATCGACGGCGACTGGACGCGGATCTCCGTCGGCGGGCCGGTGCCGGGCTGGCGTGACCTGGCCGAGGCGGGCTCGGCGAGCTCCCGGTTCGTGGCGGACGGCCCGACGGGGGCGCACGACCCGCTCCTGCTGTACTTCACCTCCGGTACCACCGCGCTGCCCAAACTGGTCCAGCACACCCACACCAGCTACCCGGTCGGCCACCTCTCCACCATGTACTGGCTCGGGCTGCGCCCCGGCGACGTCCACCTCAACGTCTCCTCCCCCGGCTGGGCCAAGCACGCGTGGAGCAGCCTGTTCGCCCCCTGGAACGCCGAGGCCACGGTGCTGGTGGTGGACCAGCGCCGGTTCTCCGCCTCCCGGCTGCTCGACGAGGTCGAACGCCGCGGGGCGACGACGCTGTGCGCCCCGCCGACCGTGTGGCGGATGCTGGTGCAGGAGGAGTTGGAGCGGTGGTCACCCCGGCTCCGCGAGGTCGCGGCGGCCGGCGAACCGTTGAACCCGGAGGTCATCGACCGGGTCCGCCGCGCGTGGGACCTCACGGTCCGCGACGGTTACGGGCAGACGGAGACGACCGCGCAGGTCGGCAACGCACCGGGCCAACCGGTGCTGCCAGGGTCGATGGGCCGTCCGCTGCCCGGGTACCGCGTCGAACTGGTCGACTCCGGGGGTGCGCCCGCCAGTGAGGGGGAGATCACGATCCCGCTGGCGGGAGGCCCGCCCACGGCGCTCATGGTGGGCTACCAGGACGCTCCCGACGAGCAGGCCGCCGCGACCCGGAACGGGCGGTACCACACCGGGGACGTGGCCCGGTGGGAACCGAACGGCCACCTGACCTACGTGGGGAGGGTGGACGACGTCTTCAAGGCCAGCGACTACCGCATCTCCCCCTTCGAGTTGGAGAGCGTGCTGTTGGAGCACCCGGCGGTGCTGGAGGCCGCCGTGGTGCCCGCCCCTGACCCGGTGCGGCTGGCGGTCCCCAAGGCGTACGTGACGCTCGCCGAGGGCCACGAGCCCTCCGAGACGACGGCCCGGTCCATCCTGGCGCACGCCAGGACGCGGCTGGCGCCGTACAAGCGGGTGCGCCGGCTGGAGTTCGCGGAGCTGCCGAAGACCGTGTCCGGCAAGATCCGGCGCGTGGAGCTGCGGGGGGCCGAACGGGCCGAGCACCGGGGCACCCGGCGGGCCGAGGAGTACCGGGACACCGACTTCCCCGAACTGCGGAGCTGATCCCGGGCCCCGGCCGCCGCCCGCGCGGGGCCGCCACCTGCGCGGGTGGTCGTCGCGGGTCAGGACGGCGCCCGGTAGCGCCACAGGGCCGGCAGCGCGCACACCGCCACCACGGTGAGCACCACGACGAGGACACCGCCCCCCACCACGGCGGTCGCCGTGCCGGTGGCCGCCGCCGTCGCCCCGTGCAGCACGTCGGCGAGCCGGGGGCCACCGGCGACCACGACGGTGAAGACACCCTGCATCCGGCCCCGCATCTCGTCGGTCGCCGCCACCTGGAGCATCGCGCCCCGGTAGACCGAGCTGACCAGGTCGGCGGCGCCGCCGAGGGCGAGGAAGGCGACGGCGAGCCACAGCGAGCCGGCCAGGCCGAACCCGATCACCGCGAGCCCCCAGACGACGACGGCCACCACGAGCCCGATCCCCTGCCGGGAGACGCGGGTGACCCAACCGGAGAGGAGCCCGCAGGCGAAGGCCCCGGCGGGGATGGCGGCGAAGAGCAGGCCGAGGGCGGCCCCTCCCCCCGGCGGATCCCCGAAGGTCCGTTCCGCCATCTCCGGGAAGAGCGCCCGGGGCATCCCGGCGACCATCGCGATGATGTCCACCAGCAGCCCCGCCAGCAGCACGCGGTGCCCGGAGAGGTAGCGGAAGCCCTCGACCACCGAGCCCAGCCCCGGGCGGCGGGGCGCCCCGGTCAGCGGAGGCAGCGCGGGCAGCCGCCAGACGGCCCAGAGGGCGGTGGCGAGCGCCAGCGCGTCCACCAGGTAGAGGGTGGCCAACCCGACGAAGGGGAGCAGGACCCCGGCGAGCAGGGGGCCCACCACCGCGCCGAGTTGGGCGACCGTCGCGGTGAGGGCCTGGGCGGCCGGCAGCTGGGCCGGTGGGATGAGCCGGGCCACCGCCGCGACCCGTGCCGGCATGTTCACCGCGAAGAACGCCTGCTGGAGGGCGAAGAGACCGAGGACGAGCCACACCGACGTGGTGCCCGCGAGCGCCTGCGACCACAGCAGCAGGGCGGTGAGCGCGATCCCGCTGTTGGTGACCAGCATGAGGTCGCGCCGGTCCATCCAGTCGGCGACCGCGCCGCCCCACAGGCCGAAGACGAGCAGGGGCACCAGCCCGAACAGTCCGGCCAGGCCCACGTAGGCCGAGGACCCGGTGATGTCGTACAGCTGTTTGGGCACGGCGACGGCGGCGAACTGGGCGCCGACGGAGGTGACGACCGTCGACAGCCAGAGCCGGCGGAAGGGCGCGACCCGCAGGGGCGTGGTGTCGAGCACCACCCGTGACCACAGCGAACGTCGTGGTTCCGGTTCGGGTGGGTCCGCCGGGTCGGAGAGGCTCTGCTCGGACACCACGGCAGCCTAGACGCCGGGTCGGCCGGTGGATCCCCTTCCACGGCAGCGCCGCGAGGCCGGCGGGCGTCCCCGGCCCGGGGATGCACCGGCGGACGACGTCCCCGGTCCGCCGGGCCGGGGGCTACCGCTGCCGCGCTGCCCGTTGGCCACGGGTTCGGAGCGGCGGGTGCGGTGGCGGTTGGCGGGGTGGTGGTGGAGCGGCACCGTGCGGACCAGCGCTGCCGAACGCCGCCCCGGGGAGCCCGGAGCCCGAGGGCGCGGCGGGACGGCCCCACCGGGGCCGCGCCCGGCAGGCCGCCCGGGGAGCACCTTCCT
>NZ_AGVX02000600.1 GCF_000239155.1 Actinoalloteichus spitiensis RMV-1378 | reverse complement strand
GGGCGGCGGCGGCCGATATCGCTCTCGGTCGTCGCCGCCGACACCGCCTCGGTGTGTGGTGACCGCTTGTCGCCGGTGGACCGGTCGTTCCGGCGGGCACGGTGTTCGCGGGAACGGGCCTGACGGCGCGCGACCTCGTGCACGACAGGCTCGGTGCCCCCGGGGTGGCCGTGCGCGTCGTAGCCGGAGTGGGACTGTCAGCGGCGTTGGCATTCCCGCAGAACCCGGCTGCGTTGTTCGGACCGCAATCGGTATCGGCGGAGAAACCGATGTGTTGCTGGATGGCAGGACGCGGCCGACTGAGCGCGCTGCCCGCGGCGTTTCGCATTTGCCGGGTCCGGTTGCGACGAGCGACTCCCGACCGCGCTGCCGTCGTTCAGCCGCCAATTCCTGGGGAATCGCGACACGCGTTACGCCGGCGCTGGACTCGCCGGTGCCGCCGACCGGTCCTCGGCCTGCCGGTCAAAGACCGCCAGCAGGGCGAACCAGATCAGGATCGAGATGCCGGCCGGGCGCAGGAATTGTTCTGGGAGCACGTTTCCCACGAAGGAGTACCCGGCAAGCCAGAGTCCCGTGATCACGCCGACGGCCCTGACCGGCCAGGCCCGGCTGACCAGGGAACTCGACACGATCCAGACACCGGCGAGGACGTGCGCGCCGAGCCGAACGGCCCAGGCGGTGTCGTACGCGATCTCGTTGATCACCAGAATGCCGGCGAGCACGTCCAGCGTCACCCATCCGTAGCCTGCCGCCTTGGCCCACGGCGCCGCTTCCAGGCGCGAGACGAGGAAGAGGATGGAAAGGTGGAAGAAGACTCCCAAGTATTCTCCCCACGCCACGTCCGGGTCCACGAAGAAGGCGACCACGGCCGGGAAGAACAGCACGAGAGGAAGGAGTGCCAACGTGCGCAGGCTGGCATAGTGCCGTCGAGCATCGAGCATCGCGGAGTCCTTAGGTGTGGGGCGGTCTTGTATGGTCGAGCACCAACTTAGAACGGTGGTGTTGACATGTCAACAGGGGGTCAGGCGACCGAGCTGTGGCTGCTGTGGAAGCGCGCGTACGAGACGACCCGCGCCGCGATCATCGCCGACATGAGTGCGGCATCCGGTCTCTCCGAGTCAGAGCTGAGTGTCCTGGTGTGCCTGCACGAATCCGGCGGTGTCCTGCGTCAGAACGCCATCGCCGCGGTCCTGGGCTGGGATCGGACACGGCTCTCGCACCTGCTGACCCGGATGGAGAAACGCGACTACGTCGCGCGCGGCAAGGTCGGGAACGGTGTTGAGGTCACCCTGCGACCAGCGGGCCGACGCACGATCGACGCCTCGGTGCCCGCCCTGGAGGTCTCGACCCGTCGTCACCTGCTGGACCGGCTCGACCCTGGCGACGCGACAACGCTCAAGGCCATCGTCGAGCGATTGCTGTCCGAGGACAGTCGCTGAACGCCCGCTACCGAACGGCGTGCGGACCCCGTGCTGGACCGGTCAACGCCTTCCTGCCCGAACACGTCCTCGGCGACCACCGCCACCAGCCGAAGTCGACCAGCTCCCCGAGGAACCGACCCGCGCCCTGTTCGAAGCCCCCGGCCGGCGAGCCACTACAACCGCGACACCCACACCGCCGCCGCCTGCGCAACCCCGTCGCTCGGGGTGACCGCCACCAGTGGGCCCGAGTGGCGGTCCAGTAGCCGGGGCTCCGGGAGCCTCCGCCCGAAGCCGCCAGGTGGTGAGGTCGGTGAGCAGGAGGTCATCCCCGGCGCGTCACGCTGAGGGCGAGGCGTCGAGTACCGGGCGGCTCCTGGGCCCCACCGGGGCGTCAGCGGATGGCCCGCCGTCGGAAGCCCCGCACGCCCAGCAGCCCGAACACCAACAGCAGACCCAGCACCGCCGGCACGCTGATCCACCCCGACAGGTGCGGCACCTCCGGCGACACCGCGCCCCGCAGCGACTCGCTGACGTAGGTCAACGGGTTCAGCGCCGACACCACCTGGAACCACCGCAGCTCCGCCAACAGCGGCCACGGGAAGTGCGTCGCCCCCGTGAAGCTCAACGGGATCACCACCACGGCGAAGGTGGCGCTGATCTGCGAGGGCTCCACCGCCGTCCCCAGCACCATGCCCAGGGCCGCGCCCACACCCGACCCCGCCAGCACCACCACGAATGCCACCAGGCACTCCGCCGGCGACCACCAGGTGCCCAGCGTGAGGAAGGCGACCGGCGTCACCACCACCGCCGCCACCAACCCCCGCAGCGCCCCGGTGACCACCTTCGCCAGTGCCACCAGGGCCGTCGGAGCCGGTGCGAGCAGGCGGTCATCGATCTCCCGCGTGTAGGAGAAGTCGAACACCAGGTTCAACGTCGTGTGCTGGCAGGCGCCCAGGAACGCGGTGAGCGCCACGATCCCCGGCAACAACACCGACGGGTAGTCCGGCCGCAGGTACCCCAGATCGGTCAGCACCGTGCCCAACACCAGCAGCATGAGGAACGGCTGGAGCACGGTCTGCGCGAGGAAGCTCGGCACCTCCCGGCCCAGCACGGTCACGTCCCGCGACACCAACGCCAGGAACGACACCGCCCAGTCCCGCCACCGGGCGGTCCGCCTGCGGTCCCCGTCGCGAACCTCGGACCCGCTCACCGGCCCGCACCCCCGGTCAACTCCAGGAAGACGTCCTCCAGGCTCGGCCGGCTCACCCGCACCTCCCGCACCTCGCACGCCCACCCGCGAAGGGCTTCCAACGCCTCGGCGAGGGGCACCGTCGGGTCGGCACCGGTGAGCAGCCGCAGGCGGAGCCACGTCCCCTCCGCCGCGCCGTCCGTCCCGGCAGCGGGTGCGACCTCCACCCGCCGGACCCCGGCGGTGCTCCCGAGACCGGCCACCACCGCGCCCGGCCCGTCGACCGGACCCGGCGCCACGACGAGTTCCACCGCCACCGCGTCGGCGGCACTCGCGCCCAACGCGGCCGGGGTGTCCACCGCCAGCAAGCGCCCCCGGTCGACGATGCCGACGCGGTGGCACCACCGTTCGGCCTCGGCCAGGTCGTGCGTGGTGAGCACGACCGTGGTGCCCCGCGCGTTCACCTCGCCCAGCACCTCGGAGACCACCAACCGGGCCCGGGGGTCCAGCGCGGTCGACGGCTCGTCGACGAACAGCACCGCCGGCTCGTGCATCAACGCCCGCGCGATCTTCGCCCGCTGCTGTTGACCGCCGGAAAGCCTGTCCGGTCGGGAACCAGCGCGGTCACCCAGGCCGAACCGTTCCAGCAGCGCGTCGGCCCGGTCGTGGGCCCGCCGCCGGGGAACCCGGTGGTAACGGGCGTGGACGACGAGGTTCTGCCGCACGCTCAACGAACGGTCCAGGTTGTGGTGCTGGGTGACCACGGCCAGCCGGCCGCGTGCCCCCGCCGGATCCGTCCGGACGTCCCGACCACCGACCACCACGGTCCCCGAGGTCGCGGCCACGAGCGTCGTCAGCACGCCGACGGTCGTCGACTTCCCCGCGCCGTTCGTGCCCACCAGCCCGAACACCTCGCCGCGCGCCACCGAGAACGACACGCCGTCGACGGCGGCCCGGGCCCGACCCGGATAGCGTTTCACCAGGTCGCGCACCACGACGGCCGCCTCCCGCCGGTCGACGCCGGCCAGGCCCTGCTCGCCAGCCGCCTCGGCCGCGCCGGTCACCTCGCCGTCCCGACAGCCACGTTCCGATCCTCCCCACGCGCCGGGGCCGCGTCCCGGCCCGACCTCAGGTCAGGGTTCGGCCCCCACTGTCCCCGGGGCAGGGATTCCGGTCAGCGGTGTTTTCCCCTCCGCCGACCACCGCCGGGTAATCGGACCTTCGGTGGCGGTGGAGGCCCTGCCCCGGGCGGAAGCCCGCGACACGGGATGGCGGGTGGTCCGGAGCGAGCGGGTAGGGGGCGGAGTGACCACCGCCCCGGGGGACCCACCCCCGGCGGCACGCCGCTCGTCCACCCGCACCGACGACGCCACCCTCCAACGCCGCCTCCTCGGGATGGGTCGGGGTACCGCTCGCGCACAGGTCCTCCCCGGCCGCGTACACCGGCGACGGACCGTCGGGAAAGCGGGTCACCTCACCGCTGGCCCCGCTCCGACACGCCGCGCACCAGCCGGCCACGCCCCTGACCATCGGCTCGGACCGTGCGCCGGCACCGCCACCGGGGCCGCGACCCCGCCCGGCCACCCACCGCCTCCAGCGGACGCGCCGGGGCGAGTCGACCTGCGCGCACCGCCGCGCCGCTCCTGAGGGCGCGGCCTCGGGACGACGCGCGCGCCGCCACCCCGGCCCCGGGCAGGCACGCCCCGACCCGACCCGGCCTGGCTCCCCACGAGGGAGAGGGGAGGGGAACGCGGATCAGAGGGGAGGTACCCGACCGGGTCGGTAACGCACGGGGGAGCGGTCCACAAGGGAATCGCTCTCGTGTCGGTCGCCGGCGAGTATCGACATACTTTGACTTCCTACTATATGGTGTCCATGGAGCTCGTGAGGTGGGAGAACCGGAGCCTCCCGGATCGACCCCACCCCCGTGACCGGCAACGACGCCCGCGTCGCGGACCACCGGCGCCCCTGGGCGGGTGCCGGCGACGCTGGCAGGCGCCGGACACCGGCCACCGCCGCCGCTCGTCCACGAGGAGGG
>NZ_AGVX02000601.1 GCF_000239155.1 Actinoalloteichus spitiensis RMV-1378 | reverse complement strand
TTCCCTCCCCCCCCCGCCGATAACTGATCTGCGCCATCCTCCCGCTCCCGTTCCTGTCGCCGGGCTCGGCCCGGCACCACCAGTCCGCTCCCGGCAGGATTGCCCGCCCCGGGCCGGGGAAACCGGTGGCCCCGGGTCGGGGCGGGAGGGGCGCCGCGCGTGGAGGTGGTCCCTCGGCGTCCGCCTTCCCCGGGCCTGGCAGGAACGCGGCGGGGTTGCTCAGTCGGCGTCGGCGGGGAAGACCTGACCGGTCCACCGGGACAGCCACGCCGGCGCGGAGCTCGGGTCGGGAGTCACGCCCTGGTCCCGGGCCGCGCCCACCACCAGACCCGGCTGCGGCGCGGTGTCCCGCTCGGGCTCCAGGACATCGGCGACCACGCAGGTGATGTTGTCCGGACCGCCGCCCCGGTTGGCCAGGTCGATCAGCTGCCGGATCGCTTCCTGACGGTCCTCGACGGTGCTGAGCACCTCGTGCACCGTCTCGGCGCTGACGACGGCGGTCAGCCCGTCGGAGCACAACAGGTAGCGGTCGCCGACCTGGGCGTCGTGGGAGGACAGGTCCGGATCGGCCGAGCCGTTGCTCTGCAACGCCCGCATCACCACCGAGCGGCGCGGGTGTTCCGCGGCTTCCTCGGGGGTGAGCCGCCCCTCGTCCAGCAGGCTCTGGATCATCGTGTGGTCCCGGGTGATCTGGTACAGCACTCCGCCCCGCAGCAGGTAACCCCGCGAATCCCCCACGTGCGCGAGCGCGAGGCGCGCCCCGTCCCACATCAGCGCGGTCAACGTGGTGCCCATGCCCGCCAGGCCCTCGTCCCGCTGGGCGAGTTCGGTCAGCCGCGCGGCGGCGGAGGTCACCCCGCCGGCCAGCAGGTCGAGGGCACGGCCCCGGTCCGGGGCGGCGGTCAGGGAACCGTCGAGCTCGACGAGGGTGGCCACCACCACCGAGCTGGCCACCTCACCGTGCGCGTGCCCACCCATCCCGTCGGCCACCGCCAGCAGGCGAGGACTCGCGTACGCCGAGTCCTGGTTCACCGCCCGCCGTTGGCCGACATCGGAGCCCGCGGCGTACCGCAACAGCAGGGGCTTCGTGTGCATCATGGAGGCAGTAAATCACTGGTTGATCGTGTTCACAAGCGAGTAGGTTGTGGACGGTGACCGTGGTGTGAACTAGGGTGGGGGAAATGAGCCAGGACGCCACCGTGAACGCGGCGGAGATCGCTCGTCTCGTTGACGTCGGCCGGGCCGCGGTCAGCAACTGGCGGCGCCGGCACGAGGACTTCCCCCAGCCGGTCGCCGGCACGACCTCGAGCCCCCTGTTCTCCCTGCGGGAGGTCGAGAACTGGCTGCGCCGCAACGGCAAACCCTACGAGGTGTCGCTGGCCGACCGGGTCTGGCAACGCCTCCGCCTGGGAGACGACCTCACCCTCGGCGACCGGGTCGCCGCGACCGGGCGGTTCCTGCGCTCCCTCATCCCCGGTTCGACCCCCACCCGCCCCGAACTCGACGACCCCGAGGCAGCCAGGCTCCTCATCCGGCTCGCCGAGCAACGCGGACCCGCCGCCGCCTTCGAGTTCCTCTGCGCCCGCTACGCCGAGACCCACTCCCGCCGGCTCGCCCTCACCTCCCCCGACCTGGCCACCCTGATGGTCACGCTCACCGACGCCGGCAGGGGCACGGTACTCGACCCCGCCTGCGGGCTGGGAACGCTCCTGATGGCCGCGCCCGCGTCCCGCCGCCTCGGCCAGGACATCGACCGGACCCGAGCCTCGATCACGGAGTCCCGACTGCGGCTGCACGCCGTCGACGCCCGGATCGCCCCCGCCGACACCCTGCTCGACGACCAGCTCGCCACCGAACTCGCCGACGCCGTGGTCTGCGACCCCCCCTTCAACGAACGGTCCTGGGGGCACTCCCACCTC
>NZ_AGVX02000602.1 GCF_000239155.1 Actinoalloteichus spitiensis RMV-1378 | reverse complement strand
GGATCCGGCGGCGGACGGGGGCGGGCTTGGGGGAACGTGGGAGGCGGGACGCGCGGGTGGTCCGGGGGTGGACACCGGTGTTCCGCGAGGAGCGACCGAGGCGGACGGGCCGGGGTGTCCTGGACGCCTGCCACCCTATCGTGATGATCAAGGCGCTTTCGGGGTCGCGAGGGTGGAGTGGGCGGGCAGCGCCCGGGGCGTGACGCCGGGTTCGGTGGCGCCGGTTCGGGGTGCTCCGGCGTGCCGTCCGCGCCGCTGCCGGGAGGCTCGTGCCATCCTCGCTGGCCATTCCGGTCGCCCTCCCGTCGTTCGCTCAGCGGGTGGGGAGGGCGGTCCCGGTGAGGAACCGTTCGAGCCTGGTGGTGTACTCCTCGGCCTTCTCGATCATGGGGATGTGTCCGCAGTCGTCGACGGCCACGAACTCGGTGTGCGTCCGGTGAGCGACGAGCTCGCGCCAGGGTTCGATCGGGGTCATCCGGTCGAAGCGGCCCCACACGTACAGGGAGGGGCAGGTGACCTTGTCGAGGGCGGCGCCGATGGAGTAGCGGCGGGTCGCCTTCAGGCTGCGGGCCATGCTGACCATCGAGCTCGGCCGCCGCAGGAGTTCCGCGGTGCGTTCCAGTTGTTCCTCGCTGAAGTAGCGGCCCCGGTGGAACAGCGCGGCCAGCATCCGCTCCCGGAAGTCGTCGCTGTCGAGTCGCACGCTGGCGCGGCGGTCGACGCTCAGGCCGACGTCGGGGTCGGCGCTCAAACCGGGGGCGCCGCTGACGACGATGGCGCGGACCCGTTCGGGGTACCGCCCGGCGAGGTCGATGGCGACCAGGCCGCCCATCGAGTTGGCGCACACCACCACCTCGTCGAACCCGGCGTCGGCGCAGGACTCCAGGAAGGCGTCGCCGAGCCGTTCCATCGACCCGGCCACGGTGCGGTCGAGGGCGCAGATCGGTTCCTGGGTGCGCAGCACCGGCCAGCCGGCGGCGGCCAGGTTCTGGAAGGGGTGCTCCCAGATCCAGCCGCCGGCGAAGAGGGCGGACATGAACGCGACCGGTGTCCTGGACCGGTCGCCGTCGAGCCGGTGTTCGGCGGTGAAGACGGTCATGCGAGCTCCAGTCACAGTAGGGGTTCCGGTGGCAGTGTCCGACCGCAGTCGCAGGTGGCGGCGTCGTGCACGGCGACGACAACGCCGCACCCCTCGCACCGGGCGTAGTCGCGGGTGGAGGTGCGGGACCAGACGCTGGTGAACGCGCGGCCGTACCGGGCGCCGCGGAAGAAGCGGCGCATCGCCCGCTGGTGGGGCCGGGCGTGGACCGCCCGGATCGATTCCGGGCGGTCGAAGGCGCTGAGGGTGAAGCGGCGGTCCCCGAGGTCGAAGGTGGCCGCGCCGAGGAACCCCCTGGCGGGGCGCATCGACTTCATGACCTCGGCGCTGAGCAGGTCCACCTCGGCGGATTCGTCGTCGTCGCGGACCTGGACCCAGGTCAGCACCAGCGCCTCCGGTTCGCCGGTGGGGTTGCGCAGGGTTCGGGAGCTGATGCCGAACTGCCGTTCGGTGTCGGCGGAGGGGACGTAGCGGGGCTGGTAGCCCAGGGACGCGGCCAGGGCCATCCGGTCGAAGGCGCGGCGCACCTCGGTGCGTCCGTCCTGGGTTGTGAGCAGGTCGGTGCCCGCGACGTGGGCGGTCCCGCCGGTGGCGGGCATCCCCAGGTAGGCGGCGCGGTGGTCGGCGCGCAGCGTCCAGGAGACGTGGGCGCTGGTCCCGTCGGCGACGACCCGGTCGACGGTGAAGCGGGGGCCGGCGAAGCGGGCCAGGACCCGCTGGGCGTGAGCGGCCAGGTCGTCCCCGCTGACCGGGTCGGGCAGGTCGGGGTCCTGGTAGTCGTCGACGAGGTCGGTGAGCGCGGCGATGTCGCCCTCCTCCCAGGCGCGGAGGTGGCGGAGGGCGGTCTGGCGCGGGTCCATGCTCACTCCGGGCTGCGGGTTGGGTCGGTGGTGGGGCGGTGTCGCGGGTGTGGCACCGGAGTGGCCGGGGCGGGGGTGGCCGCCCGGGTGCCGGTGCGGTGGCCCGCGCCGGGCCCGCTCATCCGGTCCTCTCCCGGGTGAGCCGGCGGGGCGTGGTCGGGTCGGACATCGGCAGGCAGCGGAGCCCGGCGGGTCTGGCGAGTCCGGTGAGCACCTTGCTGTCGCCCACCTCGACGGCCAGCTCCACCTCGGGGTGCCCGGCGAGCCGGGTCATCGTCCGCGCCCACCGCACGCGGCGGGTGAGCTGGTCGACGAGGGCGTCGCGCAGCACCGCCGGATCGGTGGTGGGTTCGGCGGTGACGTTGGGCAGCACGGGGATCCGGGGGGTACGGAGTTCCTCGGCGCGCACGGCCTCCGCCCAGGCGTCGACGGCGTCGGCCATCAGGGGCGAGTGGAAGGCGTTGCTCACCGTCAGCGGTGTGGTCTTGCGGGCGGCGGTGGCGAGGGCGACGAGGCGGTCCACCGCCGGGGTTGCCCCGGAGACGACGACGTGGTCGGCGGCGTTCTCGAGTCCGACGACCAGCGGTTCGTCGGGTGCGGCGGCCCTGGCGACCAGCTCCTCGACCTCGTCGACGTTCAGGCCCAGGACGGCGGTCATCGACCCGGTGGCGGTGACCGCCGCCATCAGCCGGGCCCTGGTGGCGACCAGCCGGAGGGTCGCCTCGAAGGACAGGGCCCCGGCCGCGTGCAGTGCGGCGAGTTCACCGACGCTGTGTCCGGCGACGATGCCCGGTTCGTGGCCCTCGGCGCGCAGGACGGCCAGGGCGGCCAGCCCGCACACCGTGACGGCGGGTTGGGCGTTCTCGGTGGCGACGAGCCGCTCGGCCGGGCCCCGGGCGCACAGGGGCCCCACCGGGGTGTCCAGGAGGCGGTCGGCCCGGTCGAACACCTCGGTGGCCTCGGGCCGTCCCCGGAGCCAGGCGCCCATGCCGACGCGCAGTGTGCCCTGCCCGGGGAAGAGGAACGCGAGCACGGCTGCTCCTTCCTGGACGGTGGTCCGCCGCACGGTGTCGTGGTGGCCCCGGCGCGGTGGGGGACGGGTGGGTTCGGCACGGGTCGTCTCAGAGGCGGCGGCGTCGGCGGGCCGGTTCCGCGCCGCTCTGCGAGCCGAGGAAGCCCAGGAGCAGTCGGTTCACCTCGTCGGGGGCGTCCAGCGGGATCCAGTGGCTGGCGTTCTCCACGCGTTCGTAGCGCCAGGGGCCGCGCACGTACTTGCCGGAGCCGATCATCTGGTCCTCCAGCATCGCCTTGTCCCCGGTGGACCAGATCCCCAGCGTGGGCGCCAGCACGGGTGGGAAGTTGCCCTCGGGGCGGAGTTCGCTCTCGGGGGAGCGGTTGGCCCGGTACCAATTGAGGCCGGCGGTCAGCGCGCCGGGGCGGGCCAGGTCGCGCAGGTAGCGGGTGTGGTCGCCCTCGCGGGCCATGATCTCCTTGAACAGCCGCCAGCCGTTGCGCCGCAGCAGTTCCTCGCTGACCCCGGGGAACTGGTAGAAGAGCATGTACCAGGAGCGGGCGCGCTGGTCGATGGTGGGCGCGGAGAACATGCCGGGGTGGCCGACGGAGAGGACCGCGAGGTGGTCGACCCGGCGGGGCATGAGGAAGGCGTACATCCAGGCGACGGCGGCGCCCCAGTCGTGGCCGACGACGTGGGCGCGGGGCACGCCCAGTTCCTGGGTGAGCGCGACGACGTCGTTGACGATCGTGCGCATGCCGTAGGCCTCCACCTCCTGCGGCTTGTCGGAGTCACCGAAGCCCCGTAGGTCGGGGGCGATGACCCGGTAGCCCGCGTCGACGAGGACCGGGATCTGGTGCCGCCACAGGTAGGAGGAGTCGGGGAAACCGTGCAGCAGGAGCACCGGGTCCCCCTCGCCCTGGTCGACCAGGGCGATGTCAATGCCGTTGACGTGCAGTTTCTTGTTGGTCACACGGTCTCCCTCAGTAGCCGCTCCGCGAAGAACTCGCTGAATCCGAATTCGGGCACGTCCTCGGGCGGCACCATGTTGAGCAGCCCGGTGACCTGGAGCGCGTCGTTCTCGGCCATCAGCTGGCGGGCTCGCCGTCGGCGTTCCACGGCGTGCTCGCCGAACTCGGCCTGGAGTTTGGCCATCAGCGTCGCGCCGAAGTGGAGCCGCTTCATGCGGAACTCCCGCTCGGCCAGGTAGGGCTCGAACGCCGCCGCCGACCAGTCGTCCCCCTCGAGGAGGGTGTCGCAGACGATGCGGGCGTCCCGCAGGCTGCACGACAGTCCGGTGCCCAGCACGGTGTCGCAGTTGCCGGCCTCGTCTCCGATGAGGACGACGCCTTCGGCCAGGGTCGGGTTCTGCGGCAGGATCGCCACCGACGGCCAGGCGACCAGCGGGCCGGCGGGTACCGCCCTGGTGACGGCCTCGCCCCGGTCGGGCAGGCAGTCCAGGGCGAAGGCGTCGAGGAAGCGGCGCTGCCCCTCGGGGCCCCGGTAGCGGCGCTGTTGGCCGGTGGCGAAGTTCAGGTAGAGGCGGGCCCGGCCGTAGCCCTGGGGGAACACCATGAACATGACGTCGCCCTCGGTGCCCATCGCCTGCACGTCGGCCGGCCAGTCGTCGAGGCCGTCGACCATCATGCCCGCGCCCCAGTGGTGCACCGAGTTGGCCATGGAGACGCCGACCTGCCGGCCGACGGTGCAGACCCGGCCGGTGGCGCCGAGCACGATCCGGGGGCGGATCTCGTGGTCGGTGTCCCCGGTCCGGTAGCGGACGACCGGTGCGGGTCCGGGGGTGACCTCGACCTGACCGGCGCCCATGACGACCCGCGCGCCCGCCTCCGCGGCCTGTTCGGCCATCAGTTCGCAGACAGTGTGGTGGGGGAAGCACTGCGGCCCGCCGATGCCGGGGAGGAACCGGGTCATGTCCACCGCGCGGGCTTCGTCGACGTCGACGACCTCATCCCACTGGACCCACTCGCGGATCTCCCATGCACCGCCGAAGACGAAGGCGTCGGCGACGCCGAGCCGGTGCGCCTCCTGGATGCCCCAGGGGGCCAGCCACTCGCCGCGCACCAGGTCCCGGTACTCGGGCTGCTTCTCCAGCATGACGACGGAGAGGCCGGCGGCGGCCAGCCGGCAGGCGG
>NZ_AGVX02000603.1 GCF_000239155.1 Actinoalloteichus spitiensis RMV-1378 | reverse complement strand
GGACTCGTTGCACCCGCGCGCCAGGGAACGGCCCGCCGCCGAGCAGGTACCGGTGGTCGGCGCGGCGCACGCCCTCGCCCGCCCGTCCCCCGACCACGTCGAGCCCCTCCGGCTCCTGCACGACCGCTGCCGCTACCCCCGCGAACTGATCATCGTCTCCCTCGCCCTCTGCCGGTGCCTCGAGGCGGACGGCCGGGAGGCCGAGGCGCTGGAGGTGCTGGCCCAGGCGCGGGAGGAGGTCAGCAGCGACCCGAACGAACCACCGCTGTGGCTGTCGCTGGCGCGGGAGTTCGCCCGGCTCTGCGGACCGGAGGACGGGGAGGCGGCCACCCTCGCGCTCGAGCAGTACAACGCCGCCTTGGAGGACGAGCTGTGGACCCTCCGGGAGACCAGGCTGGGCACCCTCCAGACCCGGCGGGAACACGAGCGGCTGACCCGCAAGCACGGCGCGATGGCCAGGCAGGCGCTCCAGGACCCGCTGACCGGGCTGGCGAACCGGAGGGCGCTCGACGAGGAACTGGACTCCCTGATCCGTGACCCCGACGCCTACCCGCTGGCGGTGGCGCTGTGCGACCTCGACGGCTTCAAGGGGGTCAACGACCGGTGTTCGCACGCCGAGGGGGACGACGTGCTGCGGGTGGTGGCCAGCACGCTGCGGGACGCGCTGCGGGCCGATGACACGGTCGCCCGCTACGGCGGCGACGAATTCGTGGTCCTGCTACCCCGGTCCACCCTGGAGGAGGCGGAGATCGCGCTCAACCGGGCCGTGCGCGCGGTGGCCGCACTGCCCCACGACCTCTCACGCGGGGTGACGCTGTCGATCGGCGTGGTCGACACCGGGGACCAGGAGAGCGGCGGGCAGGTCCTGGCCAGGGCCGACTCCGCGATGTACCAGGCCAAGCGCGGGGGCGGCAGCCAGGTGTTCACCGCCGGCCCCACGGGTGAGTCCGTGAGCGAGCTGACCACGGAACTGTGGGAACCCCCGAAGAGATGAGGCGAGGTGCCCCCGTCGCGCGACGGCGGGCCGCCGGGCGCCCAGCCCACCACCAGCGAAGATCAACTCCGCGGGCCGTCGCGCGGCCCGGCCGGCGACCACCCCTTAGGATCAGACACCCTGAAGGGCGAACGACCGTGGGTTCCGCCGCGTCCCGGCCACCCCGGCGCCGCTGCCCGACCTCACGGAGAACCGCGGAGGGAGAACCTCGATGCGTCACGGTGCTAGCGCCGGTCCCGCCGCTGCGGAGGCCGGAACGGGCCCCGTCAGCACGATCATCCTCGCGGCCGGCGAAGGCACCAGGATGCGGTCGTCCACCCCCAAGGTGCTGCACGCGATCGCCGGGCGGTCCCTGGTGGAGCACGCCGTGCGGGCCGCCACCGAACTGGGGCCGGACGAGCTGGCCGTGGTGATCGGCCACGGCCGCGACCAGGTCGGGGCGCACCTCGACGCCGTCGGCGACCGCTTGGGCCGCGAGATCCGGCTCGCCGTGCAGGAGGAACAGCTCGGCACCGGGCACGCGGTGGCCTGCGGGCTGGCGGCGTTGGGCGGCGCGGCCGGCTCGGGCACCATCCTCGTGAGCTACGGCGACGTCCCGCTGCTGGACGGGGCCACCCTGTCCGCACTGCTCGCCGAGCACCGGTCCGCCGGCAACGCGGTCACCGTCCTGACCTCGGTCGTGACCGACCCCACCGGTTACGGACGGGTGTTGCGCGACCGCGACGGCGCGGTGACCGCCATCGTGGAGCACAAGGACGCCACTCCCGACCAGCTCGAGATCACCGAGATCAACTCCGGGGTGTACGCCTTCGACGCCGCGGTCCTCTCCGACGCGCTGGGGCGACTCGGGACGGCCAACGCGCAGGGCGAGCGCTACCTGACCGACGTGCTCGGGATCGCCGTCGGCGACGGGCGCCGCGCCGGAGCGCTGGTGTGCGCCGACCCGTGGCTGGTCGAGGGCGTCAACGACCGGGTGCAGCTCGCCCGGCTCGGCGCGGAGCTCAACCGGCGGCTGGTGGAACGGTGGATGCGCGCCGGGGTCACGATGGTCGACCCGACCTCGGTGTGGGTGGACGTCGACGTCCGCCTGGAACGGGACGTGCTGGTCGAACCCGGCGTGCAGCTGCGCGGGACGACCACGGTGGGCGCGGGGGCGACCGTCGGCCCCGACAGCACCCTGGTGGACTGCGAGATCGGCCCGGACGCGGTGGTGGTGCGCACCCACGGCACGGGGGCGGTGGTCGGGGCGGGCGCCAGCGTCGGCCCCTTCGCCTACCTGCGGCCCGGCTCCGAGCTCGGCGACAAGGGCAAGATCGGCACCTTCGTCGAGGTGAAGAACTCCCAGATCGGCACCGGCAGCAAGGTCCCGCACCTCAGCTACGTCGGGGACGCGACGATCGGCGAGTTCAGCAACATCGGCGCGGCCAGCGTGTTCGTCAACTACGACGGTGTCGAGAAGCACCGCACCGTCGTCGGCTCCCACGTCCGCACCGGCTCGGACAACATGTTCGTCGCTCCGGTCACGGTCGGCGACGGCGCCTACAGCGGGGCGGGCACCGTGCTGCGCCGCGACGTCCCCCCGGGGGCGCTGGCCGTCTCCGGCGGCCCGCAGCGGAACCTGGAGGGCTGGGTGGAACGCCGCCGGCCGGGCACCGTCGAGGTCGTGACCGCCC
>NZ_AGVX02000604.1 GCF_000239155.1 Actinoalloteichus spitiensis RMV-1378 | reverse complement strand
CCCCGCGCCCCGCCGCTGGCCACGGCGGCGGCGAACCAGGTCAGTCGGCGTCCGCTTCGGGCGCGAACCCGTCGTAGTCGGCCAGCCACCCCAGCGCCCGGTAGTCGCCGCGCCAGGTGAACACCGCCGCCCCCCGCTGCCGCACCGGCCCCTCCGGGTAGTGCGATTCGGCCTCCCCCCGGTGCAGGGGCGTCAGGTGGAACGCGCGGCCGGCCCAGGTCGCCAACACGCACCCGGTGGGGCCGGTCGCCCGCACCAGGTCGCCCAGCTCCTCCAGCTGCACCCGGGTGGCCCTGTCCCGCAGCAGGGCCGCGTAGTCGCCCTCGTCGAGCCGGCAGTTCCTCGGCATGCCTGACGAGGTCCAGTCCGGGCTGGTCAGGCCGCGCGCGGTGGCCGCCCGGAAGAGGGGTGGGACCGAGTCGGCGGCGTGCACCGGGGTGGCCATCTGCTCGACCATCCACAACAAGCGGCCCGCGCCCCGCGCGGGTTGGCAGCGCCGCCAGCGGATGCGTCGACCAAGGTCGGCCGCCACGATCGCCACCCACGGGTGCACCGTGCCCAGCTGGCCCTGGGTGCCCAACCAGTGCAGGTAGCGGGGTGCCTCCTCCAACACCGCGTACATCGCCGGGTAGGGGATGCCGCCGATCACGCGGGCCCGGGGGTGGAAGGCCCGGGGGTTGTGGGCGACGGTGAGCAGCACGGCGCGGGCCAGGTCGCCCTGCGTGTAGGCGGTCTGGCTGGTCAGCGGTCCCCGCCCGGCGTTGGTGCCGGGGTCGGGGGTGGTGTCCAACCGGCCGTCCGTGGCCAGCAGTCGGGCCACGGTGGGTTTGATGTCCTCGCTGACGGGGGCGTTCAGCAGGCGGGGGACCACGGCGGCCAGGGTGTTCACCAGGGCCCGTTCGGCGGCGTCGGCGTCGCCGGGCACGGCCGCCCTGGCCAGCGCGGTCCGCAGCTGTTGGCCCACGGTGGTGGACACCATGAGCCGCGCGGTGAGCACGCCCAGCTCGGTCGGGGTGAACCGTTCGACACCGTCGGCCCCGGTGGTCGAGGTCAGGAAGTCACCGTCGACCAGGAACGACAGCGCTTGGCGCAGCGGGGCGAGGCTCCGGCTGCCCTGGTGGTGGGCCAGCGTCCCGACCCACCACGCCTCGGCCTCCGCCACCGTGGAGAGGCGTTGCTGCACGGCTTCGGCGAGCACGTGGTCGGGCAGGCTGGACTGGATCTGCGAGGTGACGGTGTTCCCGGCGACCAGCCGCCCCTGCCAGCGGGGGCGTTCGGTCTCGTCCACCACCAGGAACGCCCAGCCCTGGTCCTCACCCGCCCCGACCCGCCCTGCCCGGCCGAACATCTGCTGGACGGTGGCCACGTCGATCTCGTCGAACCCGACCTGGGTGTCGCGGACGACGACCGCCCGGGCGGGCAGGTTCACCCCGGCGGCGACGGTGGAGGTGGCCACCAGCACGGACAACTCCCGGGACCGGAAGCCGCGTTCGGCCTCACGCCGGTGCTCCCAGCCCTTGTAGTGCAGGCCCACGCCCGCCCCCAGGCACACCTCGTGCAGCCGTTCGAGGTCGTCGGGGTGCACCCCGTCGGTGGGGGCGCCCCGACTGGCGGCGATGATCAGGGCGGTGCGGCGCACCGAGCGTTTGCTGCCGCAGAACACCAGGACGCTGCCGCCGTCGGTGGTGATCCGGTCGGTGATGCTGGCCGCCAGCCGGGTGCGGGTCGCGTCGGTCGCCGCCCAGTCGCCGCTGATCGGGATCATGGGCAGCTGCCAGGTGAGGCGGCTCGGGCGCCAGCCGATGCGCACCAGCCGCGCCCCCAACCAGGCCGCCACCTGGTCGGCGTTGGACACCGTGGCCGACAGGCCCACCAGGCGCAACGCGGTGGCGTCGCCCCGCATCCGGGCGAGCAGCGCCTCCAGCACCGGGCCCCGGGTCTGGTCGCCGAGCAGGTGGATCTCGTCGACGATGACGCAGCCGACCTCGTCCAACGCCTCCCGCAACGACGAGGTCCGGCAGATCGCCTCGAACTTCTCCGTGGTGGCCACCCACAGGTCGGCGTCGCGGACCCGGCCGACGTCCACGCTGTACTCGCCGGAGAGCCGTTCCACCCGCAGGCCGTGCCCGCGCCACCCCTGGAGTTCCTGGTCGAGTTCGTCGGTGAGCGACCGTTGCGGCACCAGCCAGGCGGCCTTGCGGCCCTGCCCCAGGATGGCCCGCAGGGCGGCGGCCATGCCGATCACCGTCTTCCCCGAGCCGGTGGGCGCCACCACCATCAGGTGGCCGTCGTGGTCGACGACGTGCGGGACCGCCTCGGCCTGGGCCGGGTTGAACGTCGGGAAGGGCAGGAACCGCGCCCACTCCGGGGGCGTGAGTTCGGCGACCGGGACGGCGGCCCCGGCTGCGGGGCCGGTGTCGGCGTGGGCGTGCCAGAGCAGGTCGAAGGCCTCCCGCGCCGCCTCAGCGGACCGCCCGTCGGTGCGGACCAGCCGGGCCGGGCCCAGGCGGCCGAGATCGCATTCGGCGCTGATCACCGTGAGCCGGTCGCGGCCCCGCGCGTCCTGGTACTCGGCGATCGTCTCCTGTTCCAGGAGGTAGGGCACCTGGCGCACCGGGATCGAACTGGCCGTCAGCTTCTCCCGCAGCACGGTGAAGCGGTCGTCGGCGGGCAGCAGCACCCGGAACTCGGTGTCGCCGGGCACCTCGGCCGGCAACGCGTCCGGGTCGGTGATCTTCATCCACTGGCGTCGCGGGATGGTCCCGCCCACCGGCCGCCACAGTTCGTCGGCCGGGAGTGACACAGTGGACCTCTCTCCTCGGCGACGGGTGCAGCGCAGTATAGCCAGCCGGGAAACCGCTGGTAGACAAGGGTTTCCGCGCTGGGGCCCGTGGGCGCGCGGGGGAGTGGCCGCGCGTGGCGGGGGATGAGCGTCCCCGCCCTCGAACTCGGCATCAGCCGGTGCACCGGATTGGGGCGGGGCGGAGGTCGTGGAGACCATCCGGTCGGCTCGGCTCGGCTCGGCTCGGCGCGGCCGGTCGGGGAACTCCCGTCGGCGTCCCGGGCGCGTCTAACGTAAAGCCCAGGACGACATGGGAACGGGGGCTCCCCCGTCGCGGGAACGTCCACACCGGGCGGCAGACGGCCCCGGGGACACCGAGGACCCCGTGCCGCCGGTCGGGCGCGGCGGCATCAGGGGCCGGTGGACTCCGGCGACCCCTCGACGCAGGACGCGACGAGAACCCGGGCCGGCCGGGGCCACGGATTCCGAAACCCGACTGGCCCCACCGCGGCCCGGTCTGGGCGTCGCTATCCCCGCGCCAGGCGGTCACGGTCATCCGCGTCGGCGCGACCCCCTGGCCGGTTCGGGGCACCCCGCTCGGCGACCACCGCCGGGCCCGTGGGTTCCGGACCGGGCCGCCGGACGCGGACGGCGAGCCCCGCGCAGGCGATCACGGCCGCACCGGCCAGGGCGGTCCGCCAGCCCAGGACCTCACCCAGCAGCACCGCCGCCCACGCCACGCTGAGCACCGGCTGGACGAGCTGGACCTGGCTGACGCTGGACATCGGACCGATCGCGAGCCCCCGGTACCAGGCGAAGAAGCCGAGGAACATGCTCACCAGGGAGAGGTAGGCGAACGCCGCCCACCCGGCCGCATCGCCGGTCAACGGTTGCCGGGCGATCGACAGGCCGGTGAACGCGACCATCAGCGGCGCTGCCACCACCAGCGCCCACGAGATCGTTTGCCAGGCGCCGAGTTCCCGGGCGAGCAGCCCGCCCTCGGCATAGCCGATGCCGCCCGCGACGACCGCGCCGAGCAGCAGCAGGTCGGCCCAGTTCGGACCGTCGAACCCGCCGCCCCGGGTGGCGGTGAACAGGACGGTGACCGCCGCGCCGGCCACCGCGACCACCCAGAACGCCCTCGGCGGGCGTTCACCGCCCCGCAGGACCGCCAGCACCGCCGTCGCGGTGGGCAGCAGCGCGATCACGACCGCGCCCTGGCTGGCGGGAACCGAGGTGAGCGCGAAGGACGTCAGCACCGGGAAGCCGACGACGACGCCCCCGGCGACGACGGCGAGGCGGAACCACTGGCGGCCCCGGGGGAGCCGCTGCCGGGTGAGGCCCAACGCGGCCGCCGCGAGCACCGCCGCGACGACCGCCCTGCCGCTGCCGACGAACAGCGGCGACATCCCCGCGCCCTCCACCGCGATCCGGGTGAGCGGAACGGTGAAGGAGAACGCGGTGACACCGAGCAGACCCCAGCCCAGACCGGCCCACGACGGCGATAGCGGAGCCCGCACTGCGGGAGTAGCGCTACTCTGATCCCTCATGTCCCACGATAGCGGAACGCGGATCGCGGCGGACCTGCGCGCGTGGATCGCGGCGGCCGCCCCCGGCACGAGGCTGCCCTCCACCCGGGCGCTGGTAGCCCGGTACGGGGCCAGTCCGGTCACCGTGCAGAAGGCG
>NZ_AGVX02000605.1 GCF_000239155.1 Actinoalloteichus spitiensis RMV-1378 | reverse complement strand
ACGCGCGCGGCGCGCGGGCGGTGCTGACCGAGCTCTCCCGGCTCCGGCGGTCGGGAGGCGTGGCGCCGGGGGCAACCGCGCGCACTCCCGGCGACGGTGACGCCGGGGCGGCGGTGCCCGACGGCGCCGCTCCCCGGTCCGGGTCCGATCCGGACCCGGAGCTGGTGGACCTCGCGATCCGCTACCTGGCCGTACTGCGCTCCCACGACCTCGTCGACCTCGACGACCTGGTGGCCCTCCCCACCGAGCTGCTGGAGTCCGACCCCGACCTGCGCTCCTCGGTGCGCGCCCGGCACACCTGGGTCTCGGTCGACGAGTACCAGGACGTCGACGAGGTGCAGTACCGGCTGCTGCGGGCACTGGTTCCCCCCGAGGGGAACCTGACCGCGATCGGCGATCCGGACCAGGCCATCTACTCCTTCCGAGGGGCTGACGTCCGCTTCTTCCTGCGGTTCCGGGAGGACTTCCCCAGCGCGAACACCGTGTCGCTGACCAGGAACTACCGCTCCAACCGCCACATCGTCGCCGGGGCACTGCAGGCCATCGCCCCGACCACGCTGGTCCCCGGGCGCGCCCTGCACCCCTCGGCGGCGCTCCCCGCCACGAGGATCGGTCTGCACCAGGCCGGGGACGAGCGCGCCGAGGCGTCCTTCGTCGCCAGGACCATCGACACCCTCCTCGGTGGCTCCTCGTTCCACTCGCTCGATTCCGGACGTGCCTCCGGGGAGGGTGACGAGGGGCTGGGTTTCTCGGACATCGCCGTGCTCTACCGCACCGACGCGCAGGCGGCAGCGGTGGTGGAGGCGCTCACGGCCGCCGGTGTCCCCTTCCAGAAGCGGTCGCACGACCGGTTGCGGGAACGCCCTGGCGTGGCCGAGCTGGTGGACGAACTGCGGTACGTCGCGCCAGACCCTTCTGGCGGCGGTGCCACCCCGTCCGTGCTCGACCGACTGCGGGAGGCGGCCCGCCGGCTGGCCGACCGCGTGCCCGAGGGCGAGCGCCCCGAGCGGTTGGCCGTGCTCGACACGGCGGTCGACCTCCTGCGCGGACTGGCCACCAGCTGCGGAACGGACCTGGCGCGGTTCCGGGACGAGCTGTCACTGGGGGTGGAGGTCGACACGCTGGACCCGCGGGCCGAACGGGTCGCGTTGCTCACCCTGCACGCCGCGAAGGGGCTCGAGTTCCCCGTCGTGTTCCTGGTCGGCTGCGAGGACGGGCTGGTGCCGCATCGCCTGCCCGGCACACCACCGGGGGAGCAGGACCCGGCGGCGGTGGCGGAGGAGCGGCGGCTGTTCTTCGTGGGCATGACCCGGGCCCAGCGCCACCTCTACCTGAGTTCGGCCGCGAACCGGTTCCGCCACGGCGCGAGCCGTCCCGCCGTGCCGTCACCCTTCCTGTCCGCCCTGGACGGCGCCGTCTACCAGCGCATCGGGCAGGCCGGCCCGAAACCCAGCAGGGCGGCGCGTCAGCTGCGGCTGCTCTGACCGCGGCCGGGGGCCGTGCCCGGCCGCGCCAGGTTCTTCTCGAACCAGTGGTCTGAGTACGGGGCGAGCGAGTAGGCCGGGATCTCCCGGAAACCCCGACTCGTGTAGAGGGAGCGCGCCTCGACGAGGTCGGCACGGGTGTCCAGTCTCATCCGGGTGGCGCCGAGCTCCCTGGCGGCGTCCTCCGCGGCCGAGAGCAGCCGGGCGCCCAAGCCCCGCCCCCGGTGGTCGGGCAGGACGAACAGGCGCGTCAGTTCCGTGGTCAGGGGGTCGAGCACCCGCACCCCCACGCACCCGGCCGTCCTGCCCGCCCCGTGGGCGAGGAGGAACCGCCCGTGCGGGGGAGTGAGGTCGTCGCTGGGCTCGTCGGCGAGTGCCGTCGCCCATTCGGTGGTGGTGGCGGGACGACCGTGCCTGACCAGGAAGTAGCGGTCGACGATGTCCCGGTAGTAGGCGCGCAGCACGGCCACCGACTCGGCCGCCTGGACGTCGTGCGGCCGGATGACCCACCGCGCTGGGGCCGCGGGAACACTGCTCATGCCGCCATTCTCACGCCTCGGCGACGGCGCCGGCGAGTTCGACCGGGTCGCGGCCCCCCCACGTAGGGCCTGGCCAGCCCGGACCCGGGTCGGAGATGGAGGTGGAACCCGCCGACCGGGCCGGCGGCGCGCCCGACCCCGCCAGACACGACCATCGAAAGTGCGGACCGGGTTCGCCCGGCCTTCTTCGCAGGTCGGAACGGTCGCCACCCCATGCGGTGACGATGCCTGGCGGACAGATTCCCCCGTTAGGCCGCTACCCGTCACGGAGCCGCGTGCTAACCTTGCACTCGGTTGCTGTTGCAGTTCCTCGCATGTTCTTGGACGCCCGCGGAGCCACATTGCGGGCGTTTTTTGTACGTGGGCCCCGGTCCATGACGGGGGACGGTCACAACCAGGGAGCCGCGCAGTGCGGTTCTCGATAACGTCCCTCACAAGGAGACACAGTTCATGGCTCAGGGCACCGTCAAGTGGTTCAACTCGGAGAAGGGCTTCGGCTTCATCGCCCAGGACGGGGGACCGGACGTGTTCGTCCACTACTCCTCCATCGACACCCAGGGCTTCCGCACGCTGGAGGAGAACCAGCGCGTGGAGTTCGACATCACCCAGGGCACCAAGGGCCCGCAGGCCGAGCGCGTCCGTCCGCTCTGAACCTGAAGGTGTGACCGCGTGTGCCCCGGCGAGTTCTTGCTCGCCGGGGCACACGTCTACTGATGGTCGTCCGTCGTAGAGTCGTGGTGTGCGCCGGGAGAGTCACCAGGGGAGTGCTGTGAAACGCAGGATGGATCTGGGAGCTGTTCGTTTTCGACTCCGCGTGACATGGCGCCGCAAGGTGATGCTCACGCTCACGGGATCCACACCCCGCAGCTGCCGGGTGGACGTCGGGCTGCACCAGGTCGTCGTGCGCGCGGGGCGGTTCTTCCGGACCGCGTTCCCGCTCGGCGCCGTGCAGGCGGTGCGGGTACTTCCGCACCACAAGGCCCCCGGGGCGGACCTGCGTTCCCGGGACGGCGTGCGGTTGCTGGGTGCGCGGACCTCGGTGGTGCAGATCCTGCTGGAGGCTCCGGCGCACGCCCGGCGGCTCGGCCGGCGGGTGGCGGTACGTCGGCTCACCCTCTCCGTGGACGACCCGGGCCTGCTCAAGACGGTGTTGAGCAACCGGGGCAACCGGTGGCGGCGCCAGGGGCAGTCCGCGAACTGAGACGTGGTGCGGCTGCCCGCGCTCCGGGCCCCACCAGGGGCGGCGCGTCCGTGGTCGTCGAACACGGTCCGTCGGCCTCGCGCGTACCCCCAACGCACCTCCGGCCCGCCCGTCCCCTCGGCGCGGAGATGGCCCGTCCGACGTCGCCCGGGTGGTTGCGGCCCTCCGGCGCCGGGTAGCCCCGGTGCGAGGCCCGGCCACGGCCGGGCCGTCGTGCCGACGAGCCCGCCGGGTGCGGGACGGCGAGGACCGGGGCGAGGGGAGAACGATCATGGACCTGCTCACCGCGCACGGCAGGGCGATGGCGGAGTTCGACCGGCGGGTCCGGCAGGTGAGCTCCGACCAGTGGGCCAACGCCACCCCGTGCACGGAGTGGACCGTGCGGGACCTGGTGAACCACATCGTCACCGAGCAGCGGTGGGCGCCGGTACTGCTGGCCGGGGCCACCGTCACCGAGGTCGGCGACCGTTTCGACGGGGACCAGCTCGGCGCCGATCCGGTGGCGTCCTGGGCGGAGGCGTCGGCCGCCGCCCGGGAGGCCTTCCTCCGGCCCGGGGCGCTGGAGGGGCGGGTGAACGTCAGCTCCGGTGATCTCCCCGCCGGTGAGTACGGCTGGCAGATGACCTCCGACCTCGCCATCCACGCGTGGGACCTGGCCAAGGGGATCGGTGCCGACACCACCTTGGACTCCGGGTTGGTCGAGGCGGTGGACGGCGTCATCCGTCCCGAGATCGACGACTGGGGCGCCGCCGGTATCTACGCACCCCCGGTACCCGTGTCCCAGGCATCGGATCCCCAGGCGCAGCTCCTCGGGCTTGTCGGACGTCGTCCCTAACATCGCCGTGGTACGCGGACGACGGGAAGGAACGCGCCAGTGGAGACGACGAATCTCGCAACGCGCTACGACCGGTGGCTGACCGGGTTGTGGCAAGCCCCGCCGGAGCGGATGGTCGGGTTGGCGCGCGAACTGTTCACCGAGGACGCGGTGGGGCACTGGTCCCGGGGCGATGCCCACGGCCCCGAGGGCATCGCGGCGAACGTCCGGGAGACCACCGCGTTGTTCGACGAGGTCAGGACGGAGCTCCTCGTCGGGCCCGTCGTCGACGGGGCGCTGGTGTCCGCGGTCTGGCGTTTCTCGGGGCGCGTCCGGGCCGGGGTTCCCGGTGTGACCGCCGAGCCGGGTGCCCTCGTGACCTTCACGGGCGCGGACATGTTCCGGGCCGTCGACACCCGGTTCGCCGAGTACTGGCCGCATGGTGACGCGTTGAGCTGCCTGTCCCAGCTCGGGATGGTCAGGATGACGACGCCCTGATCCGGGGCGGGCTCGCCTCGCCGTCCGGCTCGCGCGCTGATCCGCCTCGGGCGGGCGTGCCTGGTGGACGGCTTCGGGGTCAGGGACGGGACGGCAGCGTCAACACGCCGACGTCGGCGTCGAGGTGCACCGGTACGTTCAACGGAACGGTCACCTGGTCGGCGCAGTGCCCGAAGCCCACCTCCCACGCCACCGGGATCCCCAGCGGTTCCAGCCGGTCGGCGAGGACGTCCCGCACCCGCTCCGGCGGCCCGCACCGCTCCCAGGACCCGAGCGCCACTCCCGCCACCGCGTCGAACCATCCCGCCGCGAGGAGCTGGGTGAGCATGCCGTCGAGGCGGTAGGGCTCCTCGTCGATGTCCTCCAACAGCGCGATCGCGCTGTCCGGGGGCCGGGGGACGTCGGGTCGGTCGAGGCTGGCCGCGAGCAGGCTGAGCGTCCCGCCCCAGCTGGTACCGCTGGCCCGGCCACCCCGGATCGGCATCCCGGAGCCCCGGCCGAGCGGGCCCAGCCCGTCGGGGGCGAACAGGACCTGGCGGAGGTGTTCCCGCGCGGCCGGCTGGTCCACGAAGTAGCTGGTGCCCACCATCGGACCGAAGAGCGAGGCCACCGGGAGCCGGGCCGCCAACGCGGCGTGCACCACGGTGATGTCGCTCGACCCCACGACCAGGCGGGGGGAGCAGCCCTCGAGCCGGCCCCAGTCGAGATGGCGCAGGGTCCTGGCCGAGCCGTAGCCGCCGCGGGCGCAGAGGACCGCGCGGACATTAGGGGCCGACAGCGCCCAGGTGAGGTCGTCGGCACGGTCGACGTCGTCTCCAGCGAGGTAGTCCAGCACCGGGTGGCGGCGCAGGACGTGCTTGCCCAGGGAGACCTCCAACCCCCAGCCCCGGAGGGTCGCCAACCCCCGGTCCAGGGTCTCCTCGGCGACCGGGCCCGCCGGTGCCACCACGGCGACGCGGTCACCGGGCCGCAGCGGCCGGTCCGGCCAGGTTCTCCCCCCGCCCTTCACCGCTGGATCTCCAGCTCCGGAACACCGGGCGTGTCGAATCCGAGCACCTGCCCGTAGAAGGACAGTTCGGCCTGGAGGACGGCGCGGATGGTGTCCGCCCGGCGGAACCCGTGCTGTTCACCGGCGAAGGCGAGGTAGGCGTGCGGGACGCCGTGCTGGGCCAGGGCGGTGACGAAGCGTTCGCACTGGTCGGCGGGGCAGATCTCGTCCTCCAACCCCTGGAGGATGAGCAGCGGGGCCAGCATTTCCTGGACGCGGTTGATCGGGGCCCGCTGCCAGTACCGATCCCGCTGCTCCGGGTAGGGGCCGACCAGGCCGTCCAGGTAGCGGGACTCGAAGTCGTGGGTCCCGCCGTTCGCCCACCCCTCGAGGTCGAGGACGGGGTACATCGCGGTTCCGCAGCGGTAGGTGTCGACGCAGGTGAGGGAGGACGCCGTGGTCCACCCGCCCGCGCTGCCGCCCCGGATCGCGATCCGGCGCGGGTCGGCGGTGCCCTCCGCCCCGAGGGCCCTGGCCACGGTCGCGCAGTCGCTGACGTCGACCACGCCCCAGTTCTCCCGGAGCCGTTCCCGGAACTCCCGCCCGTAGCCGGTCGAGCCGCCGTAGTTCACCGCGACGACCCCGATGCCCCGGCTGGTGAAGTAGGCGAAGTCGATGTCCAGCACCGGTGAGACCCGGCCGGTGGGGCCGCCGTGCACGTGGACGAGGAACGGGGGGAGCTCGTTCTCGGGCGCCATGAAGTCGGGGTTGCGGGGGCGGTAGACGTAGGCGGGGATCCGCTCACCGTCCGGGCCGGTGAGGATCCGTTCCTCCGGGACCGGCAGGTACCGCTCGTCGGGCAGGGTGCCAGGTCCGGCGGTGAAGCGCCGTACGCGTCCGGAGTCCGGGTCCAGGGCCACCACCGCCCGGCCGCGTCGAGGGCCGGAGGCTACCCCCACGATCTCCCCGGTGCGGACCGCGAGGGTCGCCGCCCAGCTGGTCAGCGAGTCCCGCACGTCCACGGGGAGGTCGGTCAGGGCTCCCGTCTTCGAGTCCAGCAGGGCGAGCGCACCGGACCGCAGGACCGCGAAGCGGCCGTCGCCGAGATCGGCGAACCAGCGGGCACCGACCTGCCAGAGCGGGCCGCCCAACTCCTCCCGGACCGGACCCAGGTTCTTGCGGGTGCCGTCCAGCTCGAGGCGGAAGAGGTTCCACCAGCCGTCCGGGTCGGTGGAGACGGTCAGCGCGTCGGTGGACGTCCACTCCGCCTGGCACACGGCCTCCCCGCTGCCGCCGCACAGCACCCGGGGTTCCGACAGCTCGCCGGACTCGGCGATGTCCGCGACGCACAGTTCCGTGCCGTCCCACGGCATCGCCGGGTGGTTCCACCCGATCCAGGCCGCGTGGCGCCCGTCGGGGCTCGGCCGTGCCCCGGTCATGAAGTGGTGGCTGGCCGCGAGGACGCGGACGGCGTGGAGGTCCTCGGCCGCCGCTCCCGTGACGGGGAGGGCTACCAGGTCGCGGCGGACGTCAGTCCGGCCCTTCCCGGTGACCGTCTCCCGAACGCACCACACCTCGCTCCCCCCGGGGCCCGCCGCCAGGTCGCCGTACCGGAAGCCGTGTTCGACCTCCGGCGCTGGCGAGATCGCCCGGGGCTCGGCGGTCGGATCGTCCAGATCGAGGAGGTAGACGCGCTGGTCGGTCCAGTGGGTGAACGCGAGCAGATCCGCCCCGCCCCGCTCGAACACCACCCAGGGCCGGCCGCCGTACTCGTGCAGCCGGTTGCGCACGTTCCACGGCGCACCGAGCACTTCGCGGGCGTCGCCCGGCGTGTTCGCTCTCAGCAGAGCGACCCGGCCGCCCTCGGCGGGACGGCTCTCCGTCCACCACACCTGCTCCCGGTGGGTGTCGGCGAGCAGCGGACCACCGCCGGCCGCCGCGGCATCGTCCGCGCTGATCGGAGAGGTCCAGGTGCCGTAGCGGGAGATCGTTACCACATTCGGACCTTATCCCGGAGTGGCCGGGGAGGGGGAGAAGCTGAAAGCGTGTTGATTGATCAGCATGTGGGGGAGGGCGCTGCCGTCCGAATCCCGGTGGCCTAGTGTCGGAGGTGTCATGGCTCGTGTCATTCACGTATTCCGTCAGCCCGACCGCTTCGTAGCAGGCACGGTCGGGCAGCCCGGCGAACGCATGTTCTACCTCCAGGCGTCCGAGGACGTCAGGCAGATCAGCGTTCAGCTGGAGAAGCAGCAGGTGTCGGTGCTCGCCGAGCGCATCAGCGCGCTCCTGGAGGAGGTGGTCCGCCGCTTCGACGCGGAGGTACCGCCGGACGCTCCCGAGGAGTCCATCGACACGGAACCCCTCGAGGTGCCGGTGGAGGAGGAGTTCCGCGTCGGCACCATGGGGTTGGGTTGGGACGCCGAGACCCACGCCGTCGTGATCGAGTTGTTGGCGATCACGGAGGAGGAGGTCGACGAGTCCGTGGTACTCGACGACACCGAGGAGGGGCCGGACGCCGTCCGGGTGTTCCTCACCCCTCTCCAGGCCAGGGCGTTCGCGGCCCGGGCGGAGCGAGTGGTGAACGCGGGGCGGAAGCCCTGCCCGCTCTGCGGGGAGCCCCTCGACCCGGCCGGTCACATCTGCCCGAGGCAGAACGGCTACCGACGGGGCGACCCGGCGCTGCCGGGGTTGTAGAACGGCTCGGCGAGGTGGGGGTTGACGAGGCCGACGCCCTGGCACTGCTGGAGCGGGGTGACCTCGAGGTGCGCGGCCGGATGGTCGACGCCTCGAACGCCACGCTCTTCTGCGAGGTCAGCGCGGACGGCGTGACGGCGAGTTGCGTCTACAAGCCGGTACGGGGCGAGCGCGCCCTGTGGGACTTCCCCGACGGGACGCTGGCCGGCCGGGAGGTGGCCACCTACCTGCTCTCCCGGGCGGCGGGCTGGGACCTGGTGCCACCGACCGTGCTGCGGGAGGGGCCGCTGGGCCCCGGCATGGCGCAGCTGTGGATCGAGACCACCCCCGAGGACGCCCTCGTGGACGTCGTGCCCCCCGACCGGCTGCCGGAGGGATGGCGGGCGGTGCTCCACGCCCACGATCGCTTCGGTGACCCCGCCGTGCTCGCCCACGCCGACCACCCCCGGCTGCGCACGATGGCGGTGTTGGACATCGTGGCGAACAACGCCGACCGCAAGGGTGGTCACGTGCTGCGGGCCACCGACGGCGCCGTCTACGGGGTTGACCACGGCATCTGCCTGAACACCGAGCACAAGCTGCGCAGCGTGTTGTGGGGCTGGGTCGGGGAGCCGCTGTCGGCGGAGGTCCAGGAGGACCTTCGCCGGCTGGCCTCGCTCCTCGACGGGAGCCTGGCCGCCACGCTCGGCGCGCACCTGACCCGCAAGGAGATCCAGGCCGTGGGGCGGCGGACGGCGGAGTTGCTCGCGGCCCCGGTCTTCCCCGGGCCCAGCGGCGACTGGCCGCCCATCCCGTGGCCGGTGTTCTGAGCGCGACCGGATCGGCCCCGGTGGACGAGGGGCGCCGGACCGGGTGCCGAGAGCCGCTCTCCCCTGCTGGTCAGCTCCGTGCGGTTCCGCCGCCCGGCTGGCCGGGGAGGCCAGGATCCCCGGTGGGCTCGGGGTCCGGTGGGAGGGGTGGTGGGGTGCCCGCTCCGCCGAGCGCGCCGATCAGGCGGAGCAGCTGGTCCCGGAACGTCTCGTAGTCCTCCAGTCCCCGGAGGACGGCCGGGTCCGACCGCTCCGCCGCCAGCGCTTCCTCGTGCACCGCCAGTCCGTCCGCGGTGGGCGTCACCAGCATCCGCCGCCGGTCCCGCTGGTCGGCCGCCACGTGTACGTACCCGGCGCGGCGCAGTCCCTCCACCGTCCTGCTCATCGTCTGGTCGGTGACCTTGCAGCGGCGGGCGAGCGGTCGTTGGGGGGAGGGGCCGTCCTCGCTCAGCACGTGGAGGGCGATCAGGCCGGCGTGGGTGAGACCCCGCGTGCGGAGGTACTCCTCCCAGGAGCTCTCCACCAGCCGTGCCGCGACCGACAGCAGGCGTCCCGTTGGCCAGCTCGACACCGCGCCGGCCGGATCGTCCTGGGGGCCGTCCGGCGAGGGGGGTGTGGGGGGCGTCACGTTCACGGACCTCCAGATCTGAATTGTTCAGCGAGCTGAGCAATACTTCCGGTCGTACTGGTCGGTGGCCGGAGGGCGCACGCGTCCCACCGCCGAACGCCCAAGCCTACGAAGCCCGACGGCGGGCGGACGGGATGTGTGAGACGCCGATGAGCCCGGCAGGACCCACCACGCCCTCCCATGACGAGCGGACGAGGGGGCGGAGACCCCGGCTGCGCTGGTTGCTCCCCGCGTTGCTGGTCCTGGGCTGGTTCGGGGTCGTCGCGATCGCCGGCCCCTACGGTGGCCGGCTCTCCGAGGTGCAGCAGAACGACTCGGCCGCGTTCCTCCCCGAGACCGCCGAATCCACCGAGGTGGCCGCGTTCCAGCGGGAGATCTCCGGTGACCAGCCCCTCCCGGCCGTGGTGGTGGCCGAACGTGACGAGGGTCTGTCCGAGGCCGACCTGGCCTTCCTCGGCGAACGGTCCGAGGAGATCGCCGGCATGGACGGGGTCGCCGGACCGCCCAGCCCACCCATCCCCTCCGAGGACGGCCACGCGGCGCGGCTGTTCGTCCCCCTGGCCAACGACGGCGACGCCGAGCCGAGGGAGGTCGTCGAGGACATCCGGCGACTGCTGGCCCAGGACCGCCCGGACGGGCTGGACGTCCACCTCACCGGCCCGGCGGGCATCATCGCCGACCTCACCGCCGCCTTCACCGGTATCGACGGCCTGCTGCTGGTGGTCGCCGCCGGCGTCGTGGCGGTCATCCTCGTCATCGTCTACCGCAGCCCCCTGCTCCCGCTGACCGTGCTCGTGTCGTCCACCTCCGCACTCGTGGTCGCGGTCGTCGTCGTCCACTTCCTGGCGACGAACGGGTGGGTCACCCTCAACGGCCAGAGCCAGGGCATCCTGTTCATCCTCGTCTTCGGCGCCGCGACGGACTACGCCCTGCTGCTCGTCGCCCGCTACCGGGAGGAACTGGGCTCCACCGGGTCCACCTGGACGGCGATGCGGCGGGCCTGGCGCGCCACGGTCGAACCCGTGCTCGCCTCGGCCGGCACCGTCATCGCCGGGCTGCTCTGCCTGCTGTTCAGCGACCTCAGCTCGAACAGCAGCCTCGGCCCCGTCGCGGCCGTGGGCATCGCGGCCTCGGTCCTGGCCGCGCTGACCTTCCTCCCCGCCGCACTGGTCCTCCTCGGCCGTCGGGCCTTCTGGCCCTTCCGGCCCGAGGCCGGGGCCGTCGGCCGCCGGGGCCTCTGGCAGCGCACGGCCGACGTGGTGGCCGCCCGGCCGCGGCGCTTCTGGGTCGGGACCACCCTCGTCCTGCTGGTGGGCGCCGCCTTCATGCCCCAGCTCCGGGCCACCGGGACCTCCGAGACCGAGGTCTTCCTGACCAGCGTCGAGTCAGTGGCAGGTGAGGAGGCGCTGACCAGGCACTTCCCGGGTGGATCGGGGCTGCCCACTGTCGTCGTGACCGAGGCGGACCGGCTGGAGGAGGTGCTCACCGCGACCGGGTCCGTCGAGGGCGTCGCCGAGGTCGCGGTGCTCAGCGCGACGGACCCGTCGGCGCCGCCCCCGGGCCCCCCGGCAGACACGGCGGCCGACCCGGTGGTCCTCGACGGCCGTGCCGCCGTGGAGGCCGTGCTGGACCACCCCGTCGACAGCGACGCCGCGCTGGACACCGTCCGCGACCTCCGGGAGGTCCTCGCGGGAGTCGAGGGCGCCAACGCGCTGGTCGGCGGCCCGACCGCCAGCCAACTCGACACCCAGGAGACCGCCACCCGCGACCTCGCGGTGATCGTGCCGATCGTGCTGGTGGTGATCTTCGCGATCCTGGCCCTGCTGCTGCGGGCACTCCTCGCCCCGTTGCTGCTCATCGCGACAGTGGTGCTCTCGCTGGCGGCGACCCTCGGCGTCGGCGCGCTGCTGTTCAACCACGTCCTCGACTTCCCCGGGGCCGATCCCTCGGTGCCGCTCTTCGCGTTCGTGTTCCTGGTGGCCCTGGGCATCGACTACAACATCTTCCTGATGACCCGGGTCCGGGAGGAGTCCGTGACGAAGGGCACCCGGCTCGGCACGGTGCGCGGACTCGCCGTCACCGGGGGAGTGATCACCTCTGCGGGACTGGTGCTCGCGGCGACCTTCTCGGCGCTGGTGGTGATCCCCCTGCTCTTCCTGGCGCAGCTGGCGTTCCTCGTCGCCTTCGGGGTGCTGGTCGACACGCTGTTGGTCCGATCGCTGCTGGTGCCGGCCCTCACGCTCGACATCGGCCGCCGGATCTGGTGGCCCTCCCGGTTGGCCGCCCGACGAACCGAGGAGGCCGGCTCGAAGGCCGCTCCGCCGGCGGAAGGGGGCTGACCCGCGCCCCGGTCCTGACGACCCAGTGGTCACGGAAAGTGTCGACCGCTGGGCCGTCCGCGTTCGCCGGCGGGCCCGGACCGGGCCGCTGCCGCCGCCGGTCGGCGGAAGTCCTTACAGTCGGTTCCATGCAACCTTGGGCTACCACCCCGGTCCCGCGAACGCCGGGAACCCCGCGGCCGCTGCGCCTGTTCGACACAGCCTCCCAGGAGGTGCGCCCCACCGCCCCGGGGAGCACGGCCGGGCTCTACGTCTGCGGCATCACCCCCTACGACGCGACCCACCTCGGTCACGCCGCGACCTACCTGGCCTTCGACCTCGTCAACCGGGTCTGGCGGGACAACGGCGTCGACGTGACCTACGTGCAGAACGTCACCGACGTGGACGACCCGCTCCTGGAACGCGCGGAGCGGGACGGCGAGGACTGGGTGGTGCTCGGGCTGCGGGAGACGGCCCTGTTCCGGGAGGACATGGAGGCCCTGCGGGTCCTGCCCCCCGACCACTTCGTCGGCGCTGTCGAGGCGGTGCCCGAGGTCGTGGAGGTGGTGGGCAAGCTGCTGGCCGACGGGGCCGCCTACCGGGCGGACGACCCCGAGTACCCGGACATCTACTTCGACCACCTCGCCACTGGTCGTTTCGGCTACGAGTCGAACTACGACGAGGCGACCATGGGCACGTTGTTCGCCGAGCGCGGCGGAGACCCCGACCGCCCCGGCAAGCGGCACCCGTTGGACGCCCTGCTCTGGCGGGCGGCACGACCGGGCGAACCCGCCTGGGACACCGAACTGGGCCGGGGCCGGCCGGGATGGCACGTCGAGTGCTCCGCCATCGCGCTGAACCGGTTGGGCATGGGTTTCGACGTGCAGGGCGGGGGATCGGACCTCGCCTTCCCGCACCACGAGTTCAGCGCGGCCCACGCCGAGGCCCTGACCGGGGACCACCCGTTCGCCCGCCACTACTGCCACACCGGGATGATCGGCCTCGACGGGGAGAAGATGTCGAAGTCCCGGGGGAACCTGGTCTTCGTCTCCCGGTTGCGTGCCGACGGCGTCGACTCCCGGGCCGTCCGGCTCGCGCTGCTCGCGGAGCACTACCGGTCGGACCGGTCCTGGACGGCCGACCTGCTCGCGGAGGCCGAGGCCAGGCTCGACCGGTGGTGTCGAGCAGCCGCTCTCGGCGCCGGACCCGACGCCGACGACACCGTGGCCCGGGTGCGCACCT
>NZ_AGVX02000606.1 GCF_000239155.1 Actinoalloteichus spitiensis RMV-1378 | reverse complement strand
CTGGACCGTACTGGGTTTGTTGGAGGCCCTGCACCCCAGGAAGGATGAGGAGCATGGGTTCCGCGAAGAAATATCCCCAGGAGTTGCGGCGACGCGCGGTGGAGATGGTCCGTGAACTGGAGGGGCAGTGGGGACCCGGACGTGGAGCCATCGCCCGGGTAGCCGACCAACTCGGAGTGCACCCCGAGGCCCTGCGGTACTGGGTACGCAGCGGTGAACCCAGCACCCACACCGGCTCGGCGGACTCCACGAATAACGGGGAGTCGGACCGAGACCGGATCGCACGACTGGAACGGGAAAACGCCGAACTCCGCCGATCCAACGAAATCCTCAAGGCGGCCTCGGCTTTTTTCGCCCGGGAGATGGACCCCCGCCCACCGAGTTGACCGAGTTCGTCGACCACCACCGGGACCGGTTCCCCGTGGAAGT
>NZ_AGVX02000607.1 GCF_000239155.1 Actinoalloteichus spitiensis RMV-1378 | reverse complement strand
TGGCCACCGGCCGCGACGGGGCCTGCCGCGACCAGTCGCGCCGCGTCGGCGACCGCCAGGAGCCACGGACCGTCCAGGACGGCCGCCTCGTCCGCCGGGACGCAGCCGCCGGTCAGCGAGCGGACGCGGTCGGGCGGTTCGACGTCCTCCGGGGACACCCGCCCGCACCGGACGGCGCCGGCCAGTTCGGCGTGCGCCCGCAGGGCCACCCCGGCCGGCATGTCCCGCCGCCGGTCCCCGAGCCGGTCGAGCAGGTCCTCGGCGTCCTCGGCGTCCTCGACCCGTGGTCCCGCGCGCACCCCGGCGGCGACCAGCAGTTCGGTCACCGCCGCGGGGTCGAGGGCGACCCCGCCGTGCTCCCCGCCCAGGCCGAGGTCGGGAACGGGGTCGTAGAGGCCGGCGAGTTCGGTCGCCGAGTCCAGTCGCCACTCCCGGGGCGGTCGGCCCGCCAGCAGGGCGTGCCTGGCCAGCCACCACCGCGTGTACCCGGCGGTGGTGACAGCTCGCCAGGTCTCGGGACGCGCGCGCAACAAGCGCAGCGCGGCCGGCCACTCGTGGTCGTCGACGAGGTCGAGGTCGCGGACGGCGACCAATGCGGTGGGGCCAGGCCCGCCGTCCTCGGTGCCGGCGGTGGCCCACCACTCCTCCTCGTCGGCGAGGTCGTGGTCAGGTCCGGTGGGGTGCTCGTCGTGGAGGACGGCGAAGGTCTCCAGCACGCCGACCTCGGTCAACACCGAGGCCGGCCACCGGTCCGCGACCGCCTCGTCGAGCGCGGCCAGGGGCGAGTCCTCGGCCAGCACGGCGCGCAGTGGTGAGCCCGGCAGCACCAGCTCGTCCGCCCGTGCCCAGTCGCCGTCCTCAGCGGGCAGGGCCAGCGCGGCCAACCACGGCCTCGACGTGCCGCCACCGGCTTCGGCCACCAGCCGGAGCACGAGGTCGGCGCGGGGACGCACGTCGATCCCGGCCTCCGCGTCGTCGAGGCTGCGGTCCACCGCGTCCTGGACGGGTGCGGAGTCCAGCAGTTCCGCTGGCCCCGCCTCCCGGGCACCCAGTTCGCGCAGCAGGGGGTGGTCGACGTCGGGGTGCGCCAGCCGGAGGCCGGTGATCTCGGCTTCGGCGAGTTCGCCGGCGTCCACGAGGCCGGGAGCCGGGAGGAGGACGTCACGGGGGCCGGTGGCGGTGCGGCCGTCGACGAGGGGGACGGGCAGCCCCGCCAGCGCGTCCCGCCGGTCCGGGTCCTCCGCGAGCCGGGCCGAGAGCGCGGTGTAGAGCGAACGCCACCAGGCCGGCGGCCGGGCGACCCCGGACAGCGCCCCGACGACGGCGGCCGAGCTGAGGTGCTCGACGCCGAGCGCGGTCAGCGCACGGGCCGAGCTCCGGTGCGACACCGAGGGCGCCACCAGTCCCGGGACCAGCGGGGCGAGCATCTCCCCCAGCTCCTCACCCAGGTCGGGGAACAGGCGCGCGCCGGCCGGCGCGACCGGCGGTCCGTCGGCGGAGGGCAGCCACTGCTCGGCGCGGAGGGCGGCGAGGACACCGTCCCGCAGCGCGGAGTCCACGTCGGACCGGGGAAAGCCGGGGAGCGGAACCAGGTCGACCCGGTCCGGTGGCTCGGCGGCGAGGAGCAGGGCGGGGTAGGTCCGAGCGGCCTCGGCCAGCACGGCGTCGGTGACCGGGCCGGGAAGCACCCGGCGGCGGGACGGTTCGAGCGGGACGCTGGCGAGCAGGCGGGCCGGCAGGGAGGTGCCCTCGTCGGTACCGGTCGGCGCGTGCAGCACGTCCGCCGACAGCGGTTCCGGGGCGCCCTGGTCGGTCGTGGGAACCACCCAGCGCACCGACCAGTCGTCGCGGCGGGACTCCACGCCCAGTTCCGCCGGCGCCACGGCCAGTCCGCCGCTCGCGCTGGCCACCAGCCACCGGCGGACCCCGTCCGGTCCCCGCACCACGAGCCGGGAGAGGGCGGCGGGCTGGTGGGGTGCCAGGGCTTTCCCGGGTGGGGGGCTGCTCCCCGGCGGTGCCAGCGGCGTCTCCTCGCACGACCAGTCGTCGTCACCCACCCGGATCCGCCGCAGGCCGGGCAGGGCGAGGAGCAGGTCCGCCGCCTGGTCCCGGAAGGCCGCGAGCAGCCCCTGCCCGTCGACCCCGGGCGACAGCGGCAGCCGCACCTCGGTGGTGAACCCCGCCGGCGGGGCCGGTTCCCCGGCGGTCGTCGGCCAGGGCAACCGGAGGACGGGGACCGCGCCGTCCCTGGCCGCGACGAGATCGGCGAGGTCGGGGACGGCGCTGACCTCGGACCGCGTCGCCGCCGCGCTGAACCGCACCCCACCGTCACGGGAGACGATCCGGGGTTCCTCGGTCACGGCCAGCACTGCCGCGAAGCCCACGCCGAACCTGCCGGACGTCACCCCCGGGGTCACGGCCTTGGCCGATGCCCGCAGCGAGGCGAGTGCCTCGACCCCTCCCGCGTCCAGCGGGCGTCCAGTGTTCGCGACCCGCAGTTCCGGTCCGGTGTCGCCTTCGGCGAGGGTCACCAGGAGTTCCCCGGGGACTCGTGCCTCCAGGGCGGCGTCCGCCGCGTTCTGGGCCAGCTCGACCGCGACGCGGTCCCGGTACCCGCCGTACCGGAGGTCCTCCTCGCTGTTGGCGTCCTCCCGGAACCGGGTGCGGGAC
The DNA here is from genome assembly GCF_000239155.1 of Actinoalloteichus spitiensis RMV-1378. Classification (GTDB taxonomy): domain Bacteria; phylum Actinomycetota; class Actinomycetes; order Mycobacteriales; family Pseudonocardiaceae; genus Actinoalloteichus_B; species Actinoalloteichus_B spitiensis. The sequence continues at coordinate 2,306 of NZ_AGVX02000607.1, read as the reverse complement.
GTGCGCCAGGAGCCGAGGACGGCGGACCGGATGCGCGCGGTGCCGAAGGGGTCGTCCGGTTCGGACACCTGGTCGGCCGGCGGCGCGGTCACCGCTGCTGACCGGACCCCGGGGAGGCCCGTCGCCGGCGGCGGGTGCGGGGAGCCGGTGCGCTCTGCTCCTGGTCCCGCTCATCCGCCGGGGCGGGGCCCTCCCCTTGGACCGGGGAGCCACCCGCTGCCGCGCCCTCCGCGCCTGCCTCGTCCGGCACGGCATCCGGGGCGCCCTCGGCCGGGCCGGGGTCAGGGGTGCTCTGGGCCGGTGCGGTCGGTCCGGTGCGCTCGGCCTCGGCGGGCGTCGGCTCGGTCCGGTCCGCGGCGGGCGCGGGCCCGGCGGAGGTCTTCGTGGGACGGCTCTCGCCCTCGGCGATGCGGTTCACGGTGCCCACCGGGATCAGGTCGACGCCGGCGTCGTCGTAGACGACCTCGGCGATGGGCACCGGGGAGGTGCCGCCGCCCTGCGCCTCGGAGTGCGCTCCGCAGCCGTACTCGACGTGCACGACCCGTGCGTCGGCCGGGGCGAGCTCGTTGCCGCACGCGCCGAAGGCCGCTCCAAGGGAACCGCTGAGGGGGAGGTAGAAGCCGCAGGTCCCGCAGTTGCCTGGGGCGTTCCTGGCCATGTCGCTGTCGGGGCCGAAGTCGCCGGAGACCCACCGCTCCGCGATCTCGACCCGGCCGTGCCGGCCCAGCACGCGGTGGCGGCCGAGGCCGAGCTCCCTGGCGACGTCCTCGACGGCCGGGTCGTCGCTGGCCAGGTAGCCGGGCACCAGCCGGGGGTCGTCGGCGGGGGTCGGCAGCAGGTCGCCGACCCCGAGATCACCGGCTCGGACCCGCTGGTCCCAGGGCAGCCACTCGGGGGCGACCAGCGCGTCGGGGCCGGGGAGCAGCACGACCTCGCTCACCGTCACCGGACTGCCCGGGCCGGCGTGAGCGAGGGTCACCGCCCAACGCCAGCCGACGTAGCCGGGATGTGTGGCCGCGAACAGGTGGGTGGCGGCGGAGGCGTCCTCCGCGACGACGTCGACGTGTTCGCCGACGACCTCGGTGCCCGCCTCCTGCTGGGCGGCCTCCCAAGCCAGGTCGACCGCCGCCGCGAGCTCGGGGGCTGGTTCACGCGCCTCGACCGGTTCCTCCTGGTCAGCGGCGGTGTCAACATCGGCGTCGTAGGGCGTGGGAGTTGACATCACGGCGTCAATTGTGCCCGACGCCTTTTGATCTCCCCGCTCCCGTGCCAGGGTGTCATGGTGCGCTTTCGCCCGGTCCCCTGTGCGCGGCCCGTCGGCCCCGGGCGCACCGGTCGCGGCGCCCGCCCGCTCCGAGCCCTCCTCGGCCTGCTCGTCACCCCCGCGCTCGTCCTCGCCGCCTGCGGCCCGCCTGCCGAAGAGCAGGGCGCGGGTTCCTCCGAGGACTTTCCCAACCAGGTCGAGCAGGACGTCACGCACGCAGGCAGCGTCCCACAACGGCTGACCGTGGACGTCATCGAAGTCCTGCCCCACGACACCACCGCGTTCACCCAGGGCCTGGAGGTCGCCGACGGCGTGCTCTACGAGGCGACCGGGCGCATCGGCTCCTCCTGGGTCCGCGCCACCGATCTCGACACCGGAGGGGTCCTGGCCCACGAGGACCTGCCGCCACCGCTGTTCGGTGAGGGCATCACGGTGGTGGGCGACCGGTTGTGGCAGCTCACGTGGCAGGACGGCACGGCCCTGCTCCGGGACCGGCACACCCTGCGGGAGCTGGACCGCGTCGAGTACGCCGGGGAGGGCTGGGGGATCTGCCACGACGGCGACCGGCTCGTGATGAGTGATGGCACCGACACCCTGACCTTCCGCGACCCGGAGACCTTCGCCGAGCTCGGGTCGGTGGCGGTCACGAACGCGGGGACGCCGCAGCGGAACCTCAACGAGTTGGAGTGCGTCGACGGCGGGGTCTGGGCGAACGTCTGGTTCAGCGAGGACATCCTCCGGATCGACCCGGAGGCGGGCGTGGTGACCGACGTCGTGGACGCCTCCGGCCTCCTGACCCCCGAGGAGCAGGCGGGGGCGGACGTGTTGAACGGGATCGCCGCGCTGCCCGGGACCGACGAGTTCCTGATCACCGGGAAGCTGTGGCCCTCGATGTTCCGGGTGCGGTTCGTCGACGGCTGAGGTCGGCGCGCGGCACCGGGCCCGGGTGGGGTCCCCTCGCCCCCGGGCGCCGTGGAGGCGGCTGCTGGCGCCCGCCGAGCCCACGGCCGGCCGGCGCCCCGCGCGGTCCGCTCCCCCGCCA
>NZ_AGVX02000608.1 GCF_000239155.1 Actinoalloteichus spitiensis RMV-1378 | reverse complement strand
ACAAGGAACCGCAGTCGCCGTGAAACCGACAGTGGACTCCTCCCTTCCAGGCAGCGCCACTCCGTCGGCGCCTGGGAACCCCGGCGAACAGCCAGGAGTGGATGTGGCAGCAGAGCTGTCGGAGATGTTGCCCTGCGAAATCCTCAGCGATGAAGACATCACCACCCTGGGCTTCGACCCAGAGAGCGCCACATTCGATGACGTCGGCCTCGCCTATGACTGCGGCTACCGCTTGCCCGGCGGAGGCAGCCCGATCATGGCAATTCAGCTGAACTGGCAGCGCAATGTTGATCAGCTGAATCTGACAAACTACACGGTCGAGGAAATCAGCGTGGGACCGTTGCGGGCGCTCCGCATCATCGACAAACCCGCATCGGAACATTGTCAAATCGCGTTGGATTTGAGCGAACAGGCCCACGTGTCTATTTTTGTTGATTACGCGGAAACGTTCGAGCAAGCATGCGCCATAGCGGAGGACACCGCAGCGGCCGTGGAGCCTTCATTGCCTCGGTCCTCGGACTGACCAGACCAACGGTGGTGCTTCCCGGGTCCGAGTCCTCCCCCAGACATCGCTCGAGTGGGACCCAGCAGCACGTCCACAGTGCCCGCGCGGTGATACTGCGACCAGGCGCCAGCCACCCTGAACCAGGACCCGACGTTGACGGAACGCGACCGACACGCAGCCCTTCCGCTCTGACCCCGTGTGATTCGGTCAACACCCCTCGGCGCACAACGGCCCGCATACCCCTCCTTGTCCGTGGACGTCAGCGGGGTGGTGGCCACACCAGCCGAGGCCAACCGGAGGTGACGGCCCCCACCCGCCAGTACCAAGTCCGTGATGCGCTACCCCACCTACCGGGTCACCGGCCGGCTCGCGCCAGCGACCGAGCCGCACAGCTGGTCAACAACGCGGAACATGCGCGACCCGGCCACCCAGCGCGCGAACGAAGCCAGCCGGCGCGGGGTGCGCCCGGGGTTGGGCCATCGGTGGGTAGCACGAACCGAACCGCCAGACTGTCGCTGCCAGTGTTGGTAGTTTCAC
>NZ_AGVX02000609.1 GCF_000239155.1 Actinoalloteichus spitiensis RMV-1378 | reverse complement strand
CCCCGACGAATTCCCCTCGCCCCACCGGAACGGCAGCCGGAGGAAAACCACCACGTCGGCCGTGCGGAAATTTTCGAAATGATTTTTCCCGTTCGGGCACGGCCGACGGGGACGGTCGACCGGAGGGCATCCCGCCCACCCCGGGCACCGGGCACCGGGCCGCGACGAGGGGACGTCACCCGGCGATCGGGACCTCACCCGGGAGGGATGGCCCGGTTCGACCACCGCGCGCGGTCGAACCGGACCGTTTCACCTCCCGCAACAGGGTCTGGGCCGACCCGCGAGCCACCCCGCCGGTCGGATGGGGGCCTGGGGGCGTGGCGCCCGACCGGCCCCGGCCGGAAGAGGGACCTCAGTGGTCACGCCACCGAGGCGGTCCACCACCCGCGCGCAGCGCCGCCAGCTCCCGGTGGGCGCGTTCCAGCTCCCGCCGGTAGACCCGCTGGGCGGCGTAGACGCGGTGGCGAGGGCTGTCGAGGTGGCGCACGCCTCCGCTGAGGTTCGGCCGCAGCTGCTTGCGGATCGCGAGCAGTCGGGCGGCCGACCCGCCGGCACGGTGGGTGAGCACCGCGCCGGCCACCAGCTCCGCCTGCCGGCTCAACAGCGGGAACGCGCCGGCGTCGGTCTCGAAGAGGCCGAGGAAGAACAGGTCGGGGCGCTGCCGGTGCAGCACGTGGAGGTAGAGGTCGGGTGTCCCGTCCTGCCACACCGGGAGCCCAACGGGGAGGAACGGGAAGTCCACCCGGTAGCCGGTGGCCTGGATGACCAGGTCGGGACGCCAGGAGCTGTCGTCGGTGAAGCGCACCTCGGGCCCCTCCAACGCGGCGACGTCCGGGACGGCCGTGACGTCGCCGTGGCCGAGGTGGTGCAGGATGCGGTCGTTGAGGATGGGATGGCTCTCGAAGATGCGGTGGTCAGGGGCGGGGAGGCCGTAGTCCTCGGGCCTCCCGACGAGCAGCCGGAGCAGCCGCTCCATCACCGCCTGCCGCAGCCGGCTGGGCAGCGGCGG
>NZ_AGVX02000610.1 GCF_000239155.1 Actinoalloteichus spitiensis RMV-1378 | reverse complement strand
AACTCCGGTCGCAGGTGGTCGGTGTCGTAGTACCGGTGGAAGACCGGGGTGAGCGCGCCCGACATCGGCGGCACGATCCAACTCCAGTCGGCGGGGCAACGGCGCCCGGCCTTCTCCTCCTTCTCCAGGTGCCGGAGGAAGCGGTGGGACTCGGTGTGGTGGTCGGTGATCGTCACGCCGTGCAGTTCGAACGAGTGCAGGACGGCCCGGTTGACCTCGACGAGCGCGCGGTCGCGCCACAGCGTCCGCTCGCCACCGGTGTCCAGGCCCAGCCGCTCGGCCACCTCGGGCAGCACGTCGTAGCGGTCGTGGTCGGCGAGGTTGCGCGCCCCGATCTCGGTGCCCATGTACCAGCCGTTGAACGGCGCGGTGGGGTAGGAGACGCCTCCGATCGACATCCGCATGTTGCTGATCGCGGGCACGGCATGCCACCGCAGGCCGAGTTCGGCGAACCAGGGCAGCTCGGGATGGGTCAGCGGGACCTCCGCCACGGCGTCGCGGGGGACGGGCGTGAGCACCGGACCCTCCTGCGGGGTCTCCACCAGCAGTGGGAGGACGTCGAAGGGGCCCTTCGGCTCGGGTGGGCGCCACCCGCGTTCGATCAGGGAGGCGGTGAAGTCCACGTACCGGGGATCGCCGAGCACGGAGCCGTCGGAGAGCCGGTACCCCGCGTACCGCACGAGCTGCTCGTTCCAGATGAGCGGCGCGGGCGAGTCGGGCCGGTCGGGCGCGAAGACCGTGATGACGGGCCGGAGCCGCCCGCCGTTGTAGGCCGTGCGGAGGTGGCGCACGCACTGGTCGGCGATGTCGGCCGCGCGGTGGACCGAACGCATGTCCCGAACACGGAGGCTGCGCCAGTACAGCCGGCCGATGCAGCGGGCGCTGTTGCGCCAGGCGACGCGGGCACCGAACGCCAGTTCCGCCGAGGTGTGGTGGTAGGAGCCGGTGAGCTCGATCTCCGTCCGCACCCACCGGATCCGGGGTTCGACGGGACCGGCGTCGGGGTTCTCCCCGTGGAAGAGGCGCAGGAACTCCTCCGCCTCGTCCATGTCGACCGGGGCCGCCGGGGTCGGCGCCTCCACTCCCGTGGCGAGGTGCCTCGGTAACTGCCATGCGCCGTTGTCGAAAGTCACCCCAGGAAACCTAGCGGTGAGTCCCCCGATTGCGAACACCTGACCGAGGATTTCCCCGCACGTGCGGCGACGCTGCGTGACGACGGGCTGGCCCTGTCCACCAGGGGAGCCGAGGCGTCAGTCGATGTTCCACGCGTGCCAGTGGTCGATCTCCATCCACGCGCTCACCCGGGCCCGGTCCCGAACCGGATAGGCCTCCCCGCCGTAGTGCCGGGAGAGCCGGTCGATGTCGGCCAGTGCGGGGTCGTCCACCAGCTCGACGATCCGGCCACGCAGGCTGACGTGCCGGTACCAGCTGTCGTTGTCGAGCACGGTCAGCGAGACCGCCGGGTCGGCGCGCAGGTGCCGCAGCCGGCTGCGGCCGGCGTCCATGTTGAGCAGCACCCGGCCCTTCTCCCACAGGTACCAGGTGGCCACCGAGACCGGCCCGCCCTCCGGGCGCACGGTGGCCATCACGGCCGGTTGCGGCTTTTCGAGGAAGTCGACGATGTGCTGGGGCAGTGGGGGTTTCGGCATCGAGCGCCCTTCCGGTGCTCCCGCCTGGCGACGGCGGGAAGTCCCTTGTCGGCGGAACGTGGTCGCGGCGCGCCCCGCGCGGGGCACGCCACGTGATCGATACCGCGTCCTGCCCGCAGCCGGCGAGAGCGACCGGCCGATGTCACCCGAAAGGTCGAAGCGCGGTCGCCGTGGTTCGCGGCGGGGCCCGGTTCCGGGCGGGTGGTCCGTTCGGAACC
>NZ_AGVX02000611.1 GCF_000239155.1 Actinoalloteichus spitiensis RMV-1378 | reverse complement strand
TCGACGACCTCTCCCAGCGCCGCCCGCATCGTCGGTACCCGGGAGTCGCCGTGCTTGTAGACCCGGTGGCCGAACCCCATGATCCGCCGCTTCTCCGCCAACGCCCGGGACAACCAGCCCTCCACCCGGTCGGCGCTGCCGATCTCGGCGAAGGTCGCCATGACCGCCTCGTTCGCCCCGCCGTGCAGCGGGCCCTTGAGCGCGCCCACCGCCGCGGTCACCGCGCTGTAGAGGTCGGAGAGCGTGGAGGTGACCACCCGCGAGGTGAAGGTGGACGCGTTGAAGCTGTGCTCCGCGTAGAGCACGAGGGAGATCTCGAAGGCACGGACGATCGGCGGTTCCGGCACCTCCCCGAAGGTCATGTACAGGAAGTTCTCCGCGTAGCCCAGGTCCGCCCTCGGCTCCAGCGGGAGCAACCCCCGACGTCGCCGCTGGGTGAGCGCCACCACGGAGGGGAGGGCGGCGAACAACCGCAGGGACTTGGCGTGGTTGGCCGCCGGGGAGTTGTCGTCCTCCCCGGGGTCGTTCGCGCCGAGCACGCTGACGGCGGTCCGCAGCGAGTCCATCGGGTGGGCGCTCGGAGGAAGCGCGAGCAGGAGGGCGACGAGGTCCGGCGGCAGCGCGCGCCGCGCGCGTTCCTCCGCGTTCTGCGCCGCGAGCTGCTCCGCGCTGGGCAGCTCCCCGTGCCAGAGCAGGTGGGCGACCTCCTCGAACCGGCAGTGCTCGGCGAGGTCCTGCACCGCGTAGCCGCGGTAGGTGAGCGAGTTGGTGTCAGGGTTCACCGAGGAGATGCCCGTCGTGTCGGCCACGACGCCGGCGAGTCCCCGGTGGACGGTGGGAGTGGACATCGGTGTCCCCCTTCGGCTGGGGCGCGGCGCCCGGTGGGAGCCGCGCCGAGGGCTCAGACGCGGAAGTCGTGCACGGAGGAGTCGAAGGTGCCGTACCCGGCGTAGTCCACGAGGTCGTACAGCTCCCGGCGGTGTTGCATCCGGTCGAGCAGCTCGGTCTGCTCGCCCCGCTCGGCGATGCTCGCCAGGCCGTCCTCGGCCGCTCGCATCGCCAGCCGCAGCAGCGTCACCGGGTAGATGACCAGGTTCACCCCGAGCGATTCCAGGGTGCTGGTGCTCAGCAGCTCGCTCTTGCCGAACTCGGTCATGTTCGCCAGGATCGGGACGTCCACGGCCGAGCGGATGCGCTCGAACTCGGCCGCGTCGGCCATCGCCTCCGGGAAGATCAGGTCCGCCCCGGCGTCCTGGTACGCCCGGGCCCGCTCCACGGCCTCGGCCATCCCGAGCACACCGCGCGCGTCGGTGCGGGCGGCGATGACGAAGTTCGGATCGCGACGGGCGGTCACCGCGGCCGAGATCCGCCGCACGGCGGTGTCCCGGTCCACGACCTCCTTGCCGTCGAGGTGGCCGCAGCGCTTCGGGTTGACCTGGTCCTCCAGGTGCAGCCCCGCCACCCCGGCGTCCTCCAGGGCCTGCACGGTGCGGGCCACGTTCATCGGTTCCCCGAACCCGGTGTCGGCGTCCACCAGCGCGGGCAGGTCGGTCATCCGCGCGATCTGCTGGGAGCGGCCGGCGACCTCGGTCAGCGTCGTCAGGCCGATGTCGGGCAGCCCGAGGTCGGCGGCGAGGACCGCGCCCGAGACGTACACGCCCTCGAAACCGGCCCGCTGGACCAGCCGTGCGGACAACGGGTTGAACGCGCCGGGGAACCGTTGCAGCCGACCCGACGCCAGGGCCGCGCGGAACGCCGACCGCTTGTCGGTGGGCGAGGTCGTCGAGTGCAGCATCAGAAGATCCCCTTCGTCGCGGGTGCCGGGTCGGACAGCGACGGGAGCGCGAGGGCCGCCACCTCCGCCGCGTCGAGCTCCGGCAGCCGGGTGACGGCGTCGAGGAAGCGGTCCTGGTCCGCCGAGGACACCACCCCGTCGGCGAGCTGCCGGAACTTCGCCACGTACTGGTCCCGGGCGAAGGGCCGCGCCCCCGCCGGGTGCGCGTCGGCCACCGCGATCTCGTCGGCGAGCACCGTCCCGTCGGCCAGCTCGACCTCGACCCGCCCCCCGAAGGCGGGTTCCGGCGCGTGGTAGCGCCGGGTCCACTCCGGGTCCTCCACGGTGCTCACCCGGCGCCACAGCTCGACGGTGTCCGGGCGGGTCGCGCGGGAGCGCTCGTAGGAGTGCTGGTGGTGCCAGCTGCCGTCCTGGAGGGCGACGGCGAAGATGTAGGGGATCGAGTGGTCGAGGGTCTCCCGACTGGCGTTCGGGTCGTACTTCTGCGGGTCCCCGGACCCGGAGCCGATGACGTGGTGGGTGTGGTGGCTGGTGCGGATCAGCACCCGGACCACCTTGTCGGTGTCGCCGATCCTCGGCCCCAACCGGCGGGCGAGGTCGATCAACGCCTGGCTCTGGTACTCGGCGGAGTGCTCCTTGGTGTAGGTGGCGAGGATGGCCCGTTTCGGTTCGCCAGGGGCGGGCAACGGGACCGTGTACCGGGCCTCGGGGCCGCCGAGCAGCCAGGCGATCACCCCGTCCTCCCCCTCGTAGATCGGGCTGGGCGCGCCCTCGCCGCGCATCGCCCGGTCCACCGCCTCCACGGCGACCTTGCCGGCGAAGGCGGGCGCGTAGGCCTTCCAGGAGGAGATCTCCCCCTTGCGGGACTGCCGGGTGGTCGTGGTGGTGTGCAGCGCCTGCCCGATCGCCTGGTGAACGGTGGCGGTGTCCAGCCCGAGCAGGGCGCCGATCCCGCCGGCGGCGGAGGGGCCGAGGTGGGCGATGTGGTCGATCTTGTGCTCGTGCAGGCAGATGCCGCGCACCAGGTTGACCTGGAGTTCGTAGCCGGCGGCGATCCCCCGGACGAGGTCCGCCCCGGTGGCCCCGGTGTGCTGGGCCACCGCGAGCACGGGCGGGATGTTGTCCCCGGGGTGGGAGTAGTCGGCGGCGAGGAAGGTGTCGTGGAAGTCCAGTTCCCGGACCGCCACCCCGTTCGCCCAGGCCACCCACTCCGGCGAGTAGCGGCCGGCCGTGCCGAACACCACCGCCCCCGGCGAGGCCGGGTGCCGGATGGCCTGGTCGCGGGCCGCGAGCACGGGACGACGCGCCAGGGACGCGGCCGCCACCGCCGCGTTGTCGATCACCCGGTTGATCACCATCTCGGTGACCTCGGGCTCGACGGCCACCGGGTCGGTGGCCACCGCCGCCAGCTTCCAGGCCAGCTGTTCCTCCCTGGGCAGGGGCTCGGCTGACGGGTAGGTGCGCACCACGTGGTCGATCATCACTCTCCCTGGGGTCCTCGGGGTGGGGCCGTGGGGCGCCGGTCCGTTCGGCGTGGCCACCACCTGGCCGGCCGCCGGCGGAACGCGATCCGGATGGCCCGGACGTCCCTCCCGGTCGCCCGCCGGTGGCAGCGGCCCCTCAGCGGGTTCCCGCTCTTCCTGTGAATCTTGTGACGCCCTCACCGAAATCGTGGCACCGCCAGCCGGCCGCTGCTACCTCTCCTCGCTGCCAACAGTTGTGAAAACTTCGCCGTGATCTGTGAAGCTTGTTAACGTCCTCGGGTGGAGAAGATCTACGCGGGAGCCCGGCTCCGGCAACTGCGGCGGGACCGGGGCATCAGCCAGGTCGCCCTGGCCAGGTCGCTCGGCGTGTCGCCCAGCTACGTCAGCCAGCTGGAACACGACACCCGACCGCTGACCGTCCCGGTCCTGCTCCGGCTGACCGAGACCTTCGGGCTGGACGCCGAGTTCTTCGCCCCGCAGGACACGGTGCGCCTGGTCGCCGACGTGCGGGAGGTCTTCGACGACCCGGCCGTGGGTGACACCCTCTCCGCCAGCGAACTCGACGAGCTCACCGCCAACCTCCCCGGGGTGGCCCGCGCGCTCGTCGGCCTGCACCGCCGCTACCGGGACGCCACCGAGAACCTCGCGGCGATCACCGGCGGCCGCGACCTGGAACGGGTCGCCGGCCCCATGCCGCACGAGGAGATCCGCGACTACTTCTACCAACGCCAGAACTACGTCGCCGAGCTCGACGAACCCGCCGAACGCCTCGCGGTGGAGCTCCGCCTGCGACCGGGCGAGGTGCGCCCCGCCCTCGTCGCCGCCCTCGCCAACCGCCACGGGGTCGAGGTGACCACGCGCGGCATCGAACCCGGCTCAGACCAACACCGCTACGACCCCGAGCGGCGGGTCCTGCGCCTCGCGCCGACCCTGCGGCCCGGGCAGGCCGCCTTCCGGCTCGCCTCCCAACTGGCGCTCCTGGAGGTGGGGGAGGTCATCGACCGGCTGGTCGCGTCCTGGACCTTCGGCAGCGACACCGCCCGCCGGCTGGCGCGGATCGGACTGGCCAACTACTTCGCCGGGGCCCTGGTGCTGCCCTACCGCACCTTCCTCGGCGTCGCGGAACGGTACCGGTACGACATCGCCAGGATCTGCGACCACTTCGGCGTCGGCTTCGAGACGGTGTGCCACCGGCTGTCGACCCTCCAGCGGCGCGACGCGCGCGGCGTGCCGTTCTCGTTCGTGCGGGTCGACCGCGCGGGCAACATCTCCAAACGCCAGTCGGCGACCGGGTTCCACTTCTCCCGCGTCGGGGGGTCCTGCCCGTTGTGGGTCATCTACGAGGCCTTCGGTTCGCCGGGCCGGGTGCTCACCCAGATCGCCGAGCTGCCCGACGGCAAGAAGTACTTCTGGATCGCCCGCACGGTGTCCCGGACCACCGGCGGCCACGGCGACCCGGGGAAGACCTTCGTCGTGGGCCTGGGCTGCGAACTCCCGCACGCCCGACGACTCGTGTACTCCGACGGGTTGGCGCTGGGGGAGGAGGCTCGGGTCACGCCGATCGGCATGGGATGCCGGGTGTGCGAACGCCCCGCCTGCCCGCAGCGGGCGTTTCCGCTGCTGGGACGCCCGCTGCGGGTGGACGAGAACAGCAGCACCACCCTGCCCTACCCGCCGGCTGGCTGACCCGCTGTCGGAGGACGTGGGCGCCACCGGTCAGAAGGACCGCCCAGCCGACGACGCTGCCTGGCCCACCGCCGCCCCGAGGCCCAGTGGTCCTCAGGCGGCCGACGCGGCGTGCGTGGTCGTCCCTGCCGAGCGCGGCCACCACCACCGTGGCCATCGTGGGGCCCCGGGCGTGTGAAACCCGTTGACCGACCGTCGGGGACGGACCTGGTGGACGAAGAACACCGCGCCACCACCGGGCACCTCCCGCCTCCTGGTCGTGTCGACGCGACCAGCACAGGCACCTTCCCTCCCACGGCACGGTGCTCCTGCCGTCCCCCGGCGTTTACCCGCCAGTGGGTGTCCGGTAGCCGCCCGCCATTTCCCGGCGCGGTCGGGCGCGGTGACCATGACCCTCGACACGACCGGCGACCGCCGCTCGGTCCTCGCGGGAGTTCACGGCCGAGGGAGGGAACCCGATGCGCGCGCTTCCCCCAGGGCCCGACCTCGCGGTCGAGGTGCGCCGACTGGTCAAGCGCTACCCGGGGGCGCGGCGACCCGCCGTCGAGGGCCTGTCCTTCTCCGTGCGCCGTGGGGAGATCCTCGGCCTGCTCGGACCCAACGGAGCCGGCAAGACCACGACGCTCGGCGTGCTCACCACCCAGGTGGTGCCCACCGCCGGGGACGTGCTGGTCGCGGGACAGGACGTCGTGCGCGCACCCCACCTCGCGCGGGCGCGGCTGGCCGTGGTGACCCAGCACAACAACCTCGACCGGGGGCTCACCGTCCGGCAGGACCTGCTGCGGCACGCCGCCTACCACGGTGTTCCCCGTGCCCAGCGCCGCGAGCGCGTCGACGCCCTCCTCGCCGAGTTCGGCATGACCGAGCACGCGCGGAGCCGCCCCGACCTGCTCTCCGGCGGCCAGCAGCAGCGGGTCAAGATCGCCCGCGCGCTGGTGCACGACCCCGACGTGCTGTTCGTGGACGAGCCCGCCACGGGCCTGGACCCGAGATCGCGGCGGCAGGTGCACGGTCGACTCGTCGAGCTGAACGGGCGGGGCGTCACCGTCGTCATCACCACCCACGACCTGCGCGAGGCCGCGCGGCTCTGCCAGCGCGTCGCGATCATCGACCACGGCCGGCTCGTCGCCCTGGACACCCCCGCGCGACTCACCGGCTCCGACGGCGACCGGTTCGCCTTCGACCTCGTCGTCGAACCCTGCCGCGCCGTGGAACCACTGGTCCACGCCCTCGACGGTCTCCCCACCGTGGACGCGGTGGAGCGGATCGGCGGCGGCGGGGCGGTCCGGCTGCGGGTGCGCGGCCACGGCTCCCGCACCCCCGCGCTCGCCGACGCCGTCGCCGCGACCCGGGCCGGCGGCTACACCGTGCGGGACCTCGCGACGGACCCGGACACCCTGGAGGACGCCTTCCTCGACCTGACCGGCGGCGGGGGAGCGAGGTGACGGTGGCCGCGCCGGACCCGGCGAGCACCCGACCGCCACCCCCTGGCGCCGCCCGGCTGTTCCTGGCCATGCTGTGGCGGGACCTGCTGATGATGTCCCGCCGGCTGCCCAGCGCCGTCGCCCAGACCCTCGTGCAGCCCTTCTTCCTGCTCCTCGTGCTCGGCACCGTCCTCACCGAACTCGGCTACCTGCGACCGGACCACGCGCAGGTGCTGCTGCCGGGCATCGTCGCCCTCGCGTCGTTCCTCGGCGCGGCGCAGGCCACCGCGCTCAACATGGTCTTCGAGTTCCAGATCACCCGGGAGCTGGACGACCGGCTGCTGGCCCCCGGGCCGACCTCCGTGGTGGCCCTGGCCAAGATGACCTTCGGGGCCCTGCGCGGGCTGCTGTCCGGACTGGTGACACTGCCGTTCGGCGGGCTGCTGCTGTCGGTGGGCTGGGAGTGGGCCGCGCTGCCGCTGCTGGCCGGGTTGCTGGTCCTCGCCTCCGCCGCCGGCGCCGCCGCCGGCATGGTGCTGGGAACCGTCGTCCCTCCCGACCGGATCAGCGTCGCGTTCGCCGTGGCCGTGGTGCCGATGACCTTCACCGGATCCACGCAGTTCCCCCTGCCGCTGCTCGGCGACTTCCCCGCCTTCCAGGTGGTGTGCGCGCTCAACCCGCTCACCTACGCCAGCGAGTCGTTGCGTGCGGTGACCGCGCCCACCGTCCCGCACCTCCCGCTGCCCGTCAGCGTCGTCGTGCTCGCGGCCTGCGCGGTGCTCGCGGGCTGGGCCGGCGTCCGCGGTTTCCGCCGCCGGGCCCTCCAGTAGGCAGTTCCGAGGCAAGGAGAAGCCCCGTGTACCGCTACACCGTCGCCGTCATCGGGAGCGGCTACGTCGGACTCACCACCGGAGCGTGCCTGGCCTCACTGGGGCACCGGGTGCGGTGCGCCGACATCGACCCGGCCAAGGTCGACCGACTCCGCCGGGGCGAGGTCGACATCCTCGAACCGGGGCTGCCCGAGCTGCTCCGGCAGGGGCTGGCGTCCGGGTTGCTCGCCTTCGATCTCGGGGCCACCGGGGCGGTGCGCGACGCCGAGGTGGTCATCCTCTGCCTGCCCACCCCGATGGGGCCGGACGGGACGGCCGACCTGACGGCGGTGTCGGCGGTCCTGGCGGAGACCGGGGCGCTGCTGGCCCCGGGCTGCGTCCTGGTGAACAAGTCCACCGTCCCGGTGGGGACGGCGCGCCGGATGGCGGAGGCCCTGGGGCGCGACGACGTCCACGTCGTCAGCAACCCCGAGTTCCTCCGCGAGGGCAGCGCGGTGGCGGACTTCCTCTCCCCCGACCGGATCGTCGTCGGCTCCGACAGCCGGCAGGCGGCCGAACGGGTCCTCGCCCTCTACGCGCGGCTCGGCGCGCCGGCCGTGCTCACCGACGCCACCAGCGCCGAACTGGTCAAGTACGCGGCGAACTGCTTCCTCGCGACGAAGCTGTCCTACGTCAACTCCATCGCCGAGCTGTCCGAACGCCTGGGCGGGAACATCGCGGACATCCTCACCGGCATGGGCTACGACCAGCGGATCGGGCAGTCCTACCTGCGTCCGGGGCCGGGGTGGGGTGGGTCCTGCCTGCCGAAGGACACGATGGCGCTGCTGCGGGTCTCGGAGTCGGTCGGTTTCGACTTCTCCCTCCTCGCCGAGGCCGTGCGCACCAACGAGCGGCAGCGGGAACGGGTGGTGGACAGGGTCGAGGCCGCCTGCGGCGGGTCCCTCGACGGGCTCCGGCTCGGGCTGTTGGGCCTCACCTTCAAGGCCGGGACCGACGACCTGCGGGACTCGCCCGCGCTGGCGATCGCGGACCTGCTGGTCCGCCGGGGCGCCGAACTCGTCGCCCACGACCCGGCGGTCGCGGTGACCCGCGAGATCCACGGCGGCGCGGTGGCGGTCACCGACGACCCCTACGAGGCGGCGCGGGGCGCCGACGGGTTGGTGCTGCTCACCGAGTGGCCGTCGTTCCGGGCGCTGGACTGGACGCGGGTGGCCGGGCTGCTGGCCCGGCCCGTCGTCGTCGACACCCGCAACCACCTGGATCCCGACGTGCTCGCCGGGGCGGGCATCACGCTCACCGGTCTCGGCGCCGCCCCCGTGCCGGCGCGGGCCGAGCCCGACCTGGTCCCCGAGCCCTGACCGGGCCGAACATCCGAGAAGAGAAGGACACCGCGATGCGCGTGCTGTGCACGATCACCGGAACCCCCTCCCACGCCAGGGCGCTGCTGCCCCTCGCGCGGGGCCTCGTCGCGGCCGGGCACGAGCTCCTGGTCGTGGCTCCGCCGAAACCGGCCGCCGTGTTCGACGGCGAACCGGTCCGCGTCGAACCGGTCCTGTCCGAACTGGCCGACCTGGTGATGCGGGCCCTGGCCGAGGGCACCTCCACGGTGCCGGCGGACGTCGACCGGCACCACCAGGCGCTGTGGGTGATGACCGGCTGCGGCCCCCACATCGTCGCCAACCACGAGGCGATCCTGCCCCTGGCCCGGGACTTCTCCCCCGACCTGGTGCTGCGGGACGGCACCGACTTCGCCGGCGCGTTGGTCGCCGAGGCGCTCGGTGTCCCGTCGGTGCCCGCGCCCTCGGGGACCGGCCAGTTCCTCGACCCGGCGCTGGTCCACGCCGAGCTCAACGAGCGCCGCGCCGAGCTGGGGTTGGCGCCGGCGGCCGACCCGCTGGCGATGTACCCGCACGGTCGACTCGACTGCGTGCCCGCCGAGCTCTCCTTCGCCCGGGAGGACGCCGCGCCGGCCTTCGCCTACCAGCAGCCGGCCACGGTGACCCGCGCCGAACGGCTTCCGGACTGGGTGGTCGAGCTGCCGGCGGACCGCCCACTGGTCGTCGCCTCGGCCGGCACCATGCTCCCCGGGTTCACCCCGGAGCCGGGCCAGCTGCCCGACTCGGTCACCGAGCACCCGTTCGCGGTGGTCCCCGAGTCCTTCATCGCGGGACTGTCCGAACTGGACTGCGTGGGCGTGGTCGCCACCGGCGGTATCCCCGTCGACCCGGATCTCGCCGGCGAGAACGTGCACGTGGTCGACCACATCCCGCAGCCGTCGCTGTTGCAGTGCGCGCAGCTGTTCGTCACCCACGGCGGCTACAACAGCATCCGCGAGTCGATGCGGGCGGCGGTGCCGATGGCGGTGCTGCCCCTGTTCGGCGACCAGGAGCACAACAGCGACCGGCTCATCGAGCTCGGCCTGGGGGTGCGCGTCGCCGACCCCGAGGGCCGGTACGTCGCCGAGGCCTGCCGGACCCTGCTGGACGACCCCGGGTACGGTGTCCGGCTCCGCCGCGCCCAGCGGCGGATGCTGGCGCTGCCGCCGGTGGAGTCGGCCGTCGCCCACCTGGAAGGACTGGTGCGGTGATGGCCCGGCCCCGCATCCGGCACAACGACCACGGCCTGCTCCAGCCCCCCGACCCGGGCGGGTGGACACCGGAGCTGTCCGTCAGCGTCGTCATCCCCGCCCACGACTACCACGACCGGCTGGACCTCACGCTGGCCGCCCTGTCTGCCCAGTCCTACCCGGCGGAGCTGCTGGAGGTCGTCGTGGTCGACGACGGCAGCACCCCGCCGGTCCGGTTGCCGGAGATCAGGCCCGAGCACACCCGGCTGGTCACGGCCGGTCCCGACGGGTGGGGGCCGGGGCACGCGCTGCGGAGGGGCGTCGACGTCGCCGAGGGCACGATCATCCACCGGCTCGACGCCGACATGGTCGCCTGCCGGGAGGAGGTGGAGCTGCACCTGCGGTGGCACCACCTCGCCGACTACCTCGTCGTGCTCGGACACCGGCTGATGGTCGACTTCACCAGCGGTGACCTCACCCCGGAGCAGGTGCGGGACGCGGTCGCCGGCGGCTCCTCCGGTGAGCTGTACGACGCGGCGACCGCCACGCCCAACCACTGGATCGACGCGGTCAGCCGGGAGACCGACGGGCTGCGGGAGGCCGGGCCGAGCGTGGGCACCACCCTGGTGGGCGCCAGCATGTCCGTCCCCGCCGCCCTGCTGCGCGCGGCCGGGGGCGTGGACCCGCGCCTGACGCACGGCGAGGACACCGAACTGGGCTACCGGCTGTCGCAGGCCGGCGCGGTGTTCGTGCCCGAGGCGGGCGCGACGTCCTGGCACCTCGGTGCCTCCGGCCTGCTCCGCGACCCCGAGGGGACGGTCCGGCACAACCGCCCCTACCTCGCGGACCTGGTGCCGACCCTGCGGCTGGCCCGCCGTGGCGTGGCACGGCAGTGGACGGTCCCCTACGTCGACGTCGTCATCGACGCTAACGGCGCCGGGCACGAGGCGGTGTGCGCGAGCGTGGACGCGGCCCTCGACGGTGGGGTGCCCGACGTGCGGGTCACGCTGCTGGGGCCGTGGGACGAGCTGGGCGGGCAGCGGCGGGACGTGCTCACCGAGGAGCTCGTCGACGCCCGGCTCACCCGGGTCCACTACCGGGGGGAGGGCCGGGTCCGGTTCGCCACCTCGGCGGGGCGCGACTCGTTCCCGGTGCCGTTCCGGTTCACCTGCCGGGCCGGGTGGCGGGTCCACCCGGGGGCACTGTCCCGGCTCGTGCGGTGGGCGGATGCCCAGCGCCTCGCGGCCGTCACGCTCGACCTCCCCGACGGCGGCGAGCTCGGCCGGCTCGAACGGACGGCCCTGGTGCGGCGGGCGGCCCTGCTGTCCCCGGAGTCGACCGACCTCGACGGCGTCCTCGACGAGATCGGCGGGGTCGACCGGGTGGACGCGCCCGAGTGGGGCACCGGGGAACCTCCCGGCCCCAACGACCTGTCCATCGACAACCTGCTGACCCTGCTGGAGGAGCAGGGCCTCCGACCGCCCCGGCCCGCGCCGTGACCGCGCCGCCGGAGCCACCGTCCAGCGTGGACCTGCTGGTGGTCGGCAGCGGTCCCGTCGGGTCCGCCGTCGCCCGCCGCGTCCGGGACCTCGTCCCCCGGGCGTCGGTGCTCGTCGTCGACGCCGGACCCGCGGTGACCGGGCCACCGGGCCGCAACGTGCACAACCTCCCCGCCGGCGACCGCGCCCAGCCCCGCGACCGCTCCGCCGGCCGCTACCCGGCGGTCGGCTCCGGACTGGTCACACCCCGGTTCGGCACCGGGCTGCTCCGGCCCGCCGAGCCGGGGGGCGACGAGCAGGACGGGATGCCGGCCGCCGCGCTGTCCACCTGCGTCGGCGGGATGGGCGGGCACTGGACCTGCGCCACCCCCCGCCCGGGGCCGGCGGAGCGGTCCCCGTTCGTGGAGACCGACGACCTCGCCGTCGCCGAACGGCTGCTGGGGGTCCGGGCCCGCCCCTACGTCGACACCGCCGCCGGCACCCGGCTGCTCGCCGGGCTCCGGGACGCCCTGCCCGGCCAGGACGTCGGGTGGATGCCGATGGCCGGCGGCCCGGGGGAGTGGAGCGGTGCCGACACCGTGCTCGGCGACCTCGACCGCCAGCCGGGGTTCCTGCTGCGCCCCGAGACGCTGTGCCGCCGGCTGCTGCTCGACGACGGCCGGGTGACCGGTGCGGAGCTGGCGTGCCTGCGCGGTGGGCGGCGGTGGACGGTCCGGGCCCGCGCGGTGGCCGTGGCCGCCGACGCGTTCCGCACCCCGCAGTTGCTGTGGGCCTCGGGGCTGCGGCCCCCCGCCCTGGGCCGCTACCTCAACGACCACCTGGCGGTGATGGCCTGGGCGCTGCTGGACCTCGAGGACCCCCCGACGCCCGCGGAACCCGCCGAACCCTTCACCGGGGAGTGGCGGGACCTGGTGACCGGTGTCCTGCGGGTCCCCTGGACCGGCGGGCACCCCTTCCACGGTCAGGTCATGCTCGCCGACCTCGGCCCGCTCGGCCCCGGGGTCGCCGACCCGCGTCCGCTGCTGAGCCTGACCTGGTACGCGGCCAAGGAGATCCGCGCCCGGGACCGCGTCACCTTCTCGGCGGAGCGGCTCGACGCCTACGGGATGCCGGCGCCCCGCGTGGAGTACGGGCTCACCGACGCCGACCGGGCCACCGCCGCCCGCGCCGCCGAGCTCGTGTCCACCGTGGCCGCCTCGCTCGGGGAGACCACCCCCGGCGGGGAACCCCGCCTGTTGCCGGCGGGCAGCTCCCTGCACTACCAGGGCACGGTGCGGATGGGCGACGACCCGCGCACCTCGGTCTGCGACCGGGACGGTCGGGTGTGGGGGGTGGCCAACCTCGTCGTCGGCGGCAACGGGGTCATCGGCTGGCCCACGGCGGCGAACCCGACGCTCACCAGCGTGGCCCTCGCCGTGCGCGCGGCCGGGGCGGTGGCGCGGATCCTCCAGGGGGTGTGATGGCCGGAGTCGGCATCATCGGGACCGGTCGGGTTGTACGGAGCGTGCACCTCCCCGTGCTGCGGGAGCTGGCTGACCGGCTCCCCGTGGTCCACGCCGTGGCCGCGACACCGAGTTCCGCGACCACGGCACTGGAGGCCGCTCAGATGAGCGCTCGGGCGGGGGTGGACGTGGACGCGCTGCTCGCCGACGAGGAGGTCGACGTCGTCGCCGTCTGCGGCCCGCACTGGACGCACGCCGACCACGTCGTCGCCGCCTGCGAGGCCGGCAAGCGGGTCGTGCTGTGCGAGAAGCCACTCGCGCTGGGCGTCGAGGACGCCCGGCGGATCGCCACCGCCGCCGCCCGCGCCGGAACCCGGGTGCTGGTCGGCACCATGCACTCCTACGACCCGGCGTGGCGGGCGGCCCTGGCCCACGCGCTCCCCCGGCTGGGCGGGGCACGGCGGGTGCGGGTCCGCGCCTGGGTGCCGCGCACCGAGCTGCTGGTCGCCCTGGCGACCGGCGCCCCACCGCCGCCGGCGCCACCCGCGCCGCCCGCCGTCACCGACCCCTCGGCCCGGGCCGTCATCCTCCGGTTCGCCCTGCTGGGGTTGGGCGTCCACACCGCCGGCCACCTGCGGGCGCTGCTGCCGGACGTGGACCGGGTGACCCACGCGAGGGTGCTGCCCTCCGGCGGCTACCTGCTGGGGCTGGCCGGGGCCGGCGGTACCGCCGTCCTCTCCGGATTCTCCGCCGGCGACTGGCGG
>NZ_AGVX02000612.1 GCF_000239155.1 Actinoalloteichus spitiensis RMV-1378 | reverse complement strand
CCCGGTCCTCAGCCCAGCGGCTGGCCGCCTCGTCCCCGCACGTGGGCTGGCACCTCGCTGCCCTCGGGGAGCAGCGGACAGGGTTCGGGATCTCCCCAGCGCTGGTGCAGGGGCAGCACCCCGGCCCACCGGGATCCCGCCGCGACGTCCTCCTCGTCGTCGCCGGGCGGAGCGGCCCGGACCTTGACCGCTGCCTCCGTGAGGTCCAGTGCGAGGACCGCCGTGGCGGCCAACTCCCTCGGGGTGGGAGACCTGGCGTGTTCCCACGACCCCGGCGCGAGCCGTTCGGTCACCGCGCGCAGCCCCTCCAGCTTCGTGACCGGGTCCTCCACCAGGACCGGTGTGCCGTGGATGACGGCCGACCGGTAGTTCACCGAGTGGTGGAAGACCGAACGCGCGTACACCACGCCGTCGAGCAGGGTGACCGCGACGCAGGCCTCCGCGCCCCCGGCCAGCGCCCGCAGGCTCGCCGCGCCCGTGGAGCCGTGCAGGTAGAGGGTGTCCGCCACCCGCCCGTAGCAGGTGGGGAGCACCACCGGGCTCCCGTCGAGGACGAGTGACAGCTGGCAGACCAGGCCGACGTCGAGGATCGAGTACAGGGTCTCGCGGTCGGCGACGGACCTCCGCCGACCACGTCGTACGGTGCTGCGAGCGGTGGGGGACAGCGGTTGTGTGGTCATGCCCCCAGTGTCGGAGGCTTAATGGCATCCTGGAAGGGCCACAGATCAGCGGATTGGAAAGGCCACTTCGGCGATGACGCGTGGTGAACCCGCGACCGAGATCCCCGTGAGCCTCGACCGCGAGGCGGGCCCTCCGCTGGCCGTGCAGCTGGCCGACGCGTTGCGGGCCGCCGCCGTGGACGGCCTGCTGCGGGCCGGGGACCGGCTGCCGGCGACCCGGCGGTTGGCCGCCCACCTGGGGGTCAGCCGGACGGTCACCACGGCCGCCTACGAACAGCTGCACGCCGAGGGCTGGCTCACCGGGCGCCACGGTTCTGGCACCTACGTCACGACGAGCCCCCCGACCGGGGCCGCCCGGCAGACAGCCGTGGACGACGCCGAGCCGGAGGCGGTGGAGCTGGTCGACCTCACACCCGGTGCCCCCTGGTCGGAGGGGATCGACCGCGCCGCGTGGCGGCGGGCCTGGCGCGCCTCGGCGGAGGTCCCCCCGATGACCCGGCCCAGGCGGGCCGGGCTCCCCGAGTACCGCGCCGTGGTCGCCGAACACCTGCTGCGGCACCGGGGCCTGGCGGTCCCGAGGGCGCACGAGGTCGACAGCCCGGTGATCGCGACCGCGGGGACGACAGCGGGCCTGGTCGAGACCGTCCGCGCCGTGCTGCGCCCCGGGGACGTCGTGGCCGTCGAGGAGCCCGGGTACCAGCGGGCGGTCGGGGCGCTTCTCGCCGCCGGCCTGCGCGTCGTGCCCGCGCCGGTCGACGGGGACGGCCTGCTCGTCGAACGGGTGCCCACCGGGGTGCGGGCCGTGTACTGCTCGCCGGCGCACCAGTACCCGCTCGGGGGGCGGCTTCCGGCGGCGCGCCGGGTCGCACTGGTCGAACGGGCGCGGCGTGACGGGTTCCTCGTCATCGAGGACGACTACGACGGCGAGCTGCGCTACGACGTCGCTCCGCTGCCCCTGCTGGCGGCGCTCGCCCCGGAACACGTCGTCCACCTCGGCACCACGAGCAAGATCCTCACGCCCACGCTCGGGGTGGGGTGGATGGTCGCGCCGGCTTCGGTGCGCCGGGCGGTGCTGGACGCCCGGGACCGCTCCGGAGTGGGTCCCGCCGCGGCGGGCCAACGCGTGCTGGTCGAGCTCGCGAGGCATGGAGACCTGGGGCGGCACCTGCGTCGCACCCGGCGGGAGTTCGCCCGCCGCCGGGGCGCTCTCGTCGACGCGTTCACCTCGGCCGGCCTTCCCGTGCTGGGGGATGAGGCGGGCGCGCACCTCGTGCTCCCGCTGCCGTCCGCCGCCGCCGAACAGCGGGTGATCGGATCGGCACGGCGGGCGGGCCTCGCCCTGGACGGCCTCGGCCGACACCACCAGGGGCCGGCCGGGCACTACGGCATCGCCCTCGGGTACGCGGCCTGCTCGTCGAGGGAACTGGCCTCGGCCACCCCCGTTCTCACCAGCCTCGTCGCCGCCGCGTGGTGACGCGGAATACCGGATTGCGCCGAGTGGGTGGAGCGGCCGGCCGGTAGGGTCCAGAACCATGACGCAGCGCAAGATCCGGGTCGCGGTCGTCTTCGGCGGCCAGAGCAACGAGCACGCCATCTCCTGCGTGTCGGCGGGCAGCGTGCTCGCGCACCTGGACCGGGATCGTTTCGAGGTCGTTCCCGTCGGCATCACCCGCGAGGGAGGCTGGGTGCTGGGTGGGGACGACCCGGAGCAGCTGGCGATCCGGGACCGGGCGCTGCCCGAGGTGGACGGGACCAGCGCGTCCCTGGTGCTGCCGGGAGGAGCGGGCGGTGACCTCGTCCGGCTCGACCCGGGGCGTGAGGGCGAGCTGCTCTCCGGGGTGGATGTGGTCTTCCCGGTACTGCACGGCTCCTACGGGGAGGACGGGACCATCCAGGGGCTGCTGGAGATGGCCGGGGTCCCCTACGTCGGGCCGGGGGTTTTCGCCAGCGCCGCCGCGATGGACAAGGAGTTCACCAAGAAGCTCCTGGGGGCGGCCGGGCTCTCGGTGGGGCGGTACGTCGTGCTCCGCCGCCAGCAGGCGACGCTGACCGAGGACCAGCGGGCCGATCTCGGTCTTCCCGTCTTCGTGAAACCGGCCAGGGCGGGTTCGTCGCTGGGCATCTCCAGGGTCACCGACTGGTCCGAGCTGGACGCGGCCATCGCGGAGGCGCGGCGCACCGACCCGAAGGTGATCGTCGAGGCCGCGGTCCGGGGCCGTGAGATCGAGTGCGGGGTGCTGGAGTTCCCCGACGGTGAGGTGCGCGCGTCCCTGCCGGCTGAGATCCGCATGGTGGCCGACGGTGTCGACTGGTACGACTTCGAGGCCAAGTACCTGGATGACGTCTGCGAGTTCGACATCCCCGCCAAGCTCGACGACGCGGTCGTCGAACGGCTCCGGCACCAGGCGGTGACCGCGTTCACCGCCCTGGACTGCCAGGGGCTGGCCCGCGTCGACTTCTTCGTCAGCGATGAGGGCGAGCTGGTCGTCAACGAGATCAACACGATGCCCGGTTTCACCCCGATCTCGATGTACCCGAAGATGTGGCAGCACACCGGTATCGACATCGGGACGCTCACCGGCGTCCTCGTGGACACCGCCCTGGCCAGGGGGACCGGCCTACGGTGACGGTGAGGGGGGCGGTCCGCCGGACGGCCAGGGCACGCTCGGCAACACCGTGATGAGGGTGCCGAGCCCCGCCTGGTGGAAGCGGCGCAGGGTGCCGGCGTCATCGGAGATGACGTTCAGCTCGCCGCCGCGCCGCCTCAGCCGTTGGTAGGTGGACACCAGCGCGTACACGCCCACGCGGCCCACGAAGTCGACGCTGCCCAGGTCGACCACCATGCGCGTCGCCCCGTTCCGCAGGCAGTCGCCGAGGAATCCCCAGAACATCTCGGCGTTGGGCGTGTCCAGTTCTCCGGTGACCTCGACGACGACCCAGCCGTACCGGAGCCCGTGGCGGAGCCGCAGGTCCCAGGTGTCCCCGCCCGCCTCGTCCACCATCGGCCGCGTCGTCATAACCGCCTCCTCGCACGCCGGTCGAGGTGGCCGTGGCACCCCGTCCTGGAGGAGAGGTGCCCGTTCGCGGGCTTCCCGAATCGTGCCCTCACCCGGCCGGGGCCCGGTCGGGGCGTGTTCCCGCGCGGTGGGCGACGGCCGCTGTCCGTTCCCGGCGGCTCGGGGCACCGCGCTGGGCGGGTTGGCGGAGGGCGCGGCGGCGCTGGTCGCCGTGGTGGCCGCGCCCCTCGTACGGGGGGCGTCCGACGGTCGCGCCCCCGGTGTCCCGGTGTCGGGCCTCGAGTCCGGGGGCCAGCGGACGGGGCGGAAGCGGCCTCGGCCGGCTCCCACCGCCCGGCTCCGGCGGACCGGTGCCGCGGCCGGGACCGACACTGGTCGGAAGGCGCCGCGCCACCTGGCTCTGGCGGTGCTGCCCGGTGCGCCCACCAGTGGTGACGTTCCGCCGCCCGGCGGGCGGGGAACCGACCAGGGGGTGGGGTCACCCCACCTCGACGTCGACGCGTTCCAGCACGGCGGCGATGGCCTCGGAGACGTCCTGGATCGGACCGCTCCCGGTGTCGTCGGGCACCGTGAGGGCGACCCCGACCGGCCGGTCCACCGCCGCCCAGGTCGTCAGCCCCTCCCCCGGCATCTCCAGCCACTGGACCCCGGAGACCTCCACCAGCTCGGAGGTCGGCGTGAGATCGGCCGGTGCGCCCAGCCCGCACCGCACGACCACCGGGTCGTGGTCGGCGTTGCCCCAGGCCATCGCGCCGGCCGGGGCGGGCTCCATCAGCTCCCGAAGGGTCAGGGTGTGCCCGGCCGACACGGTCTCCTCGGGGAGCTCCTCGAGGAGCGCGGCGCATTCGGCCGAGTCCGCGTCGGGCGCCGGGACGGCGGAGAGCGGCAGCGGACCGGTTCGGCGCTGGCCCTGCCCGTCGTACTCGTCAGCGGCCTCCTCGGCGGGAGGCGCGGTCATCGCGATCCCGGCGACGCCGACACCCAGCGCGACGGGCAGCGCGATGGCCACCACCACCACCGCACGGGGGAACCCACTCGACGGCCTGTCCGACATGGGATCCATGACAGCACGCCGAGCGGGCCGGGACCACGGCGGGGCCGGGTCAGAGGCGGACCACCGGACACGTCAGCGTCCGGGTGATCCCCTGGACGTTCTGGATGTTGGCGACCACCAGTTGGCCCAGTTCGTCCACGTTCGCCGCCTCCGCCCGCACGACGACGTCGTAGGGGCCGGTGACGTCCTCGGCGGTCGTCACGCCGGGGATGCCGGCGATCTGCTCCGCCACCGCGGCTGCCTTGCCGACCTCGGTCTGGATGAGGATGTATGCCTTGACCACGGCGTGCCCCTTCGTGTCGTCAGTGTGCTCGGGGTAGGAACGTGAGCAGCAAGGTACCCCAGCCGTCGACGCGGTCGGGGCTTGGAGACTTCTGGAGGTCCGCGTGCAGCCGGAACCGGCGCAGAACCCGGACACGGTCGCCGGGCTCGGAGAGTTCGGGTTCATCGAGCGCATCACCGGCGGTCGGCCGCAACCGTCCACCACCCTGCTCGGCCCCGGCGACGACGCGGCCGTGGTCGCCGCGCCGGACGGGCGGGTGGTGACGTCGACGGACGTCCTGGTCGAGGGGGTGCACTTCCGGCTGGACTGGTCCAGCCCCGAGCAGGTCGGGGCGAAGGCGGTGGCGGTCAACGTCGCCGACGTGGCCGCGATGGGGGCCGTTCCCACGGGGCTGCTCGTCGGACTGGCGTGCCCGCCCACGCTGACCGCGGAGATCGCCGACCGCATGACCGAGGGCATGTGGCAGGAGGCGAGCAGGGCGGGCGTGGGGGTCGTCGGCGGTGACGTCGTCTCCGCCGGGAGCATCGTGATATCCGTCACCGCCTTAGGGAGCCTGCAGGGCAGGGAACCGGTCACTCGGTCGGGGGCGCGGGTTGGCGACGTGGTCGCCGTCCGAGGGCGACTCGGCTGGTCGGCCGCCGGCCTCGCCGTGCTCAGCCGCGGCTTCCGCTCGCCGGGGACGGTCGTCGGAGCGCACCGGTGCCCCCAGCCTCCCTACCAGGCCGGCCCTGAAGCGGCCCTGGCCGGCGCGACCGCGATGATCGACGTGTCCGACGGGCTCCTGGCCGACCTGGGGCACATCGCGGCCAGCTCCTCGGTCGCCATCGACATCTGGTCGGAGCGGATGGAGGTGCACCAACGCCTCGTCGACGTGGCCTCCGCCCTGGGGTCCGATCCGTTGCACTGGGTGCTGACCGGCGGCGAGGACCACGCGCTCGCCGCGACCTTCCCGTCGGCGGCCGCGCTGCCGCCGGGGTGGCGCGTGATCGGCACGGTCCGCGAGGGAAGCGGCGTGACGGTGAACGGGCGGACCTACGAGCAGCCCGCCGGATGGGAGCACTGGCGCTGACGACGAGGGCCGCCGGGAAGGCGGACACGCCCAACCGCACGCCCTTGGTGAACGGCGTGTCGGAATACGTAGGCTGACGCGCATGCAGCTTCGCCTCCTCGCCTTCGACCACCCCGACTCCCTGACGCTGACCAACGCCGTGCAACAGGAGTACGTGGTCCGCTACGGCGAGGAGGACGTCACCCCGGTCGAACCGGCACAGTTCGCCCCGCCCAACGGGCTGTTCGCCGTCGGGTACCTCGACGACCGGCCGGTCGCCTGCGGGGGGTGGCGGCGGGGGGGCGGG
>NZ_AGVX02000613.1 GCF_000239155.1 Actinoalloteichus spitiensis RMV-1378 | reverse complement strand
GTCGCCACCGGGCCCCCCGAGCGGGTGCGCGGCGACCCCGCCGTGATCGCCGCCTACCTCGGTGGCGCCCCCGCCCCCGCGTCCGCCGCCGGCCCCGCGACGGCGGCCGCCACGACCTCGCCGGAGGACCCCAGATGAGCGGCGTCGCGGACATCCTCGTCAACGGGGTGGCACTCGGCTCGGTGTACGCGCTGATCGCCGTCGGGTTCGTCGTCGTGTTCACCGTGTCCGGGGTGATGAACTTCGCCCACGGTTCGCTGCTGCTGCTCGGCGGTTACCTGACGGCCGTCCTGCACCCGCACTGGGGTTTCCTCGCGGCGGTCGTCGTCGCCGTGGCGGTCACCGCCGCCGGCGCCGGACTCGTCGACCTCGTCTGCGCCAGGGGGCGGCACATCGGCCAGGCCCACGTGCTGACGATCGTGACGATCGGCGTCGACATCCTGCTGTTGGCCGAACTGTCCCGGCTGATCGGTTCCGACGTCCTCGCCCTCGGCGACCCGTGGGGAACCGGTGTCGTGCACCTCGGCGGGACGGTCATCGCCCAGTCCCGCATCGCCTCGGTGGTCGTCGCCGTCGTCCTCATTGCGACCCTGTTCGCCCTGCTCCGCTGGTCGCGGTGGGGCCTGTCGCTGCGGGTGGTGACATCCGACCGGGAGGCCGCCGCCCTGATGGGGGTGCGGCTGCGCCGCGTCCGCGTCAGCGCCTGGTGCGTCGCCGGGGCACTGGCCGCCGTCGCCGCCGTCTTCCTCGCCGCCTTCCCCACCCCGGGCCTGGACCGGGCCACCGGGCAGGTCGCGTTGGCCGCGTTCCCCGCCGCCGTGCTCGGCGGCCTGACCTCGGTGCCCGGTGCCCTGGTGGGCAGCGCGCTCATCGGCCTCACCGAGGCCACCGTCACCGGCTACCGCGCCCACCTGGGCGAACTCGGCCAGTCGCTGGGTGACGTCGCCCCCTACCTGATCATGCTGCTGGTGCTGCTGGTCCGCCCGAACGGTCTGCTCGGAGCGAAGGAGACCACCCGTGTCTGAACCGGCGGTCGCCGACACCACGGCCCCCACCGCGCCCCGCCCCCAC
>NZ_AGVX02000614.1 GCF_000239155.1 Actinoalloteichus spitiensis RMV-1378 | reverse complement strand
GGTGATGGCGGCGGGCTGTCCGCCCGCCGGGGTCAGGACCGGCGTCGGGTCGCCGTTGATCCGGTGCCGTTGGAACTCGGTGGCGGCGGTGTCGGCCAGGCCGGGGTACTCGGGTGCGGTCAGCGTGCGGACCCGGGTTCCGCCGTTGCCGGCGACGGTCCGGGGGATGCCGTACTCGAAGGTGGTTCCCGGATCGGGGCCCCGGCCGGCGAGGTGGAAGTCGAACCACGCGCCGATCTGGTCCCGGACCTCGCTGGGCGTACCGCTGCCGTCGTGGCCGCCGGCGAACCACACCACCTTGACGCGCCCGCCCGCCTCGGCGATCTCCCGGGCGTTGGCGTCGGCCTGGTCCAGGCCGAACAGGGTGTCCTGGCTGCCCTGCACGATCAGCGTGGGGACGGTGATGTTCTCGGTGAACCGGGAGGGGGAGAGGTCCGTGAGCAGGTCCACGGTCTCCTGGCTGGCGTCCCCCGTGGTGGCGAGTTCGACGTAGGCGGCGCACAGCTCGGGGGTGAAGCGTCCGCAGCCGGGAGGTGTCGGGCCCGCGCCCTGGCCGGCGCCGTCGACGCCGCCCTCGTCGGGGTCGGGCGTCGAGTCCTCCCCGCCCGCTCCGTTCGCTTCCTCCGGTTCGTCCTCGCGGTCGCTCCCGAGTTCCGGCGAGGCGACGGGCGGGGCCTCCACCGAGGGGCTGCCGGCGGTGAACAGCAGGCCGGCCCAGAACCGCTTGAACACCCCGGGATCGGGGAACGGGCTGGCGGCCGGGGTTCCGGCCGAGGTGATCGGGGTGGCGTCCTCGGTGCCCGAGTTCGGGATGAGGGCCTTGACCAGGTCGTTGTAGGTGATGAGCGGGGCGATGGCGTCCACCCGGTCGTCGGTGCCGGCCACCATGAGCGACAGCGCGCCCCCGTAGGAGCCGCCGGTGACGCCGACCACCGGGTCCCCGTCCTCGGCGAGTACCTCGGGCTGCTCGGCCAGCCAGTCGATGAGGGCGGAGGCGTCCCGGACCTCGTGATCCGGTGAGTTCAGCCCGATCAGTCCTTCGCTCTCGCCGAACCCCCGGGCGGAGTAGGTCAGGACCACGAAGCCGCGCTGGGCCAGTTCCCGGGCGTCTCCGGACACCTCGAGCTTGCTGCCTCCGAAGCCGTGCGCGAGCAGCACGGCGGGGGCGGGGGTGGTCTCGGGGAGGTAGACGGTGGCGTCGAGGCTGATCAGGCTTGCGGAGCCGGGTTCCTCGGGTACCTCGAGCCGGAACTCCCGGGTGGGGACGTCGGAGGTGTCCTCGTCGTCGGAGGGCCAGGCGATCGCGCCCGCGACGAGGAGAACGACCGCTCCGAGGGCGATCAGCCACCAACGATTCCGTGCGAGGAACGACACCAGTCGACAGTATGCGAAGTCGCGGGACCGGCCATGCCAGGGGTCACACTTTCGAGGACATTCCGGACAGTGTTCGTCGCGTGCGGATCTCGCGCGTGACGGTCGTCTTGCCTGGTGGCGGGCCTTGCGGCCGGGTGGTCTGGTCGGCTTGGTCGGAGCGGCGGCCGACCGGGTTCCTGGGGCGACGAGGTGTGGATCACGTCACGTGCCCGGTGGGCGGGGAGCCGTGCCGGTGCGGGAGCCCCCTCGGTTCGCGGTGCCGGTCAGGGGTGGATGACCAGCGCGAGGAACTGGTTGAGCCGCTCGGTCAGGTACTCGTCGAGCGGGGTGTCGGCCTGGAACGCCCACCACGTCATGGAGCCCTGCCAGTACGTGGCGAGCGCGTGACCGGCTCCGGCCGGGGTTCCGGGGGACGCCATGAGCCGCGCGTCGAGCGCGGCGGTCAGCTCGGCCTCCCACGCGGTCCCTCGGCGGCGCAGGAGGGGGTCGCGGAGGTCCTCGCGCAGGATCAGCAGCCCGTTCGCGTAAGCCTCGGCGTCGTCGTACTGCCCTGACAGGCCCACCAGCAGTTCGACCGCTCCCCGGGGGGTCAGGGGGGTGCTCGCCGCGAGGGCCCGCGTGGTGGCGTCGAGCTTGTCCCAGCCCTGGAGGAGGGCGCGCTGGATCAGCGTGGCCTTGTTCGTGAAGCGCTGGACCAGCGTCGCCGAGGAGAGACCGGACCGGGTGGCGAGCGCGGCGAAGGTCAGGTTCCCGACTCCGATGTCCCCGATCAGGGAGAGGGCGGTGTCCAGGACCTCCTCGTCGGTCCGGGTCTTGGTTCGTGCCATGCTATGAATATAAACGATCAATCGGTTATGTATGGCTGGGGAGGCCGGGCATGAGCCTGCGAGGAAAGGTTGCGTTGGTCGCGGGAGCGACGCGGGGCGCGGGGCGGGGCATCGCCGTCGAGCTCGGGGCGGCGGGAGCCACGGTGTACGTCACCGGCCGCACCACCAGGGACCGTGCCTCCGAGTACGGGCGGCCCGAGACGATCGAGGAGACCGCCGAGCTGGTCGAGCGCGCGGGCGGGGTCGGTGTTCCGGTCGCCGTCGACCACCTCGTGCCGGAGGAGGTGCGGGCGCTGGTGGACCGCATCCGCCAGGAACAGGGGCGCCTCGACGTCCTCGTCAACGACATCTGGGGTGGCGAGCTCCTCTTCGGGTGGGACACGCCGGTGTGGGAGCACGACCTCGACAACGGCCTGCGGCTGCTGCGGCTGGCGGTCGACACCCACCTCATCACCGCGCACCACGCGCTCCGGTTGTTGATCGAACGTCCAGGAGGGCTGCTCGTCGAGGTCACGGACGGGACCGTCGAGTACAACGAGCGGAACTACCGCGTCTCGCCCTTCTACGACCTCGCGAAGGTCGCGGTGAACCGCATGGCGTGGGCGCACGCGCGGGACCTGGTCAAGCACGAGGCGACGGCGGTGTCCCTGACACCGGGCTGGATGAGGTCGGAGATGATGCTCGACCACTACGGGGTGCGGGAGGAGAACTGGCGCGACGCGCTCGCCCGGGAACCGCACTTCGCGATCTCCGAGACTCCCCGGTTCGTGGGACGTGCCGTGGCGGCTCTCGCGGCGGACCCCGACCTCGCCCGGTGGAACGGCCGGTCGCTGTCCAGCGGGGGTCTCGCCCAGGAGTACGGCTTCACCGACCTGGACGGCTCGCGCCCCGATGCGTGGCGGTACATCGTCGAGGTCCAGGACGCGGGGAAGCCCGCAGACACCACCGGCTACCGCTGACGGTCCACCCCGCCGGGGGCCGCCGGGGTGGCGGTGAGTGCCGGGCCGGTGCCGCGGGCGCCCGCCGGTCGGTCACCCGGTCGGCGGGCCCCGCCCGGGG
>NZ_AGVX02000615.1 GCF_000239155.1 Actinoalloteichus spitiensis RMV-1378 | reverse complement strand
GGCGACGGTGACGTCGGGGACGACGGCCGTGGGGACGCTGGGGCGGATCTCGCCGTCGTGGGGTTCCGCCGCCGGGGTGCGGGCGGCTCCGCCTGGCGGCAGGGGCCCGTTCGGCGAGGCGCTGGTGGTGGGCGGCGGAGCCATCGTCGCCGCCGGCTCCACCGGCTGGTCGTTGCGGGCGGGACGCTCCGGATCGTGCCGCACCCACCACAGGGGGGCTGAGGTCGGCCGGTGGCCGGGGTGCTCGTCGTCGACCCCGGCGCCGGCCTCCTCCTCGGGCCCGCCGGTCGCCGGTGCCGCCTCGGTCGTACCAGGGGCGCCGGTGGGAACCGGTTCGAGCGGGGCGTGGCCGGTGCTGACCTGCTCCAGCGGGGAACTCTCCGGTCCGGTGTCCACAGCCGGTTCCACCTCCGACGGGTGCGCACCGCCGTCGGCCAGTGCACCTTCCGGCGGCCAGGCCGCCCCGGGGGTGTCCGGTTCGGGCTCGACCCTCCCAGCCGGGGTGGGGTGGTCGCCGGGGGCCCCGGCGTCGAGGGGGGTGGCGACGGCGTGCTCGGTGGGGCCCCGCCGAGGGCCGCGCTCCCACCCGGTGGGTTCCTCGGCGCGCAGTGACTCGCCGCCGTCGGTGACCGACCCGGCGTCGGGCCGCCCGTCCACCGGCTCCTCGGCCTCGGGCGGCACCGCCCCCCGGCCCGGGGGCGTGGTGCTCGCCGAGCCGTCCGCCTCGTCGCCCTCCGAGGGGGCGTCGTGGGTGTGCGGCGCCGGCTCCTCGGCGGCTACCGGTCCTGCCGGCGGCGGGGAGCTGCTGTCCGGGTGCGCCGGGCGAGCGGGGGTGGTCGGTCCCGGTGTCCCGGTCCCGCCGGGCGTGTCCTCCTGGTCGAGCGCCAGATCCGCCCACTCGGTGTCCGAGTCGCCCGGGTCGTCCGCGACGGATCCGCTGTCCTCGGGCCCGGCCACCCCCGGTTCGAGGTGGGGGGCAGCGGGCACGCCCACCACGGGCAGCACCACGGTCTGTTCGTTGGCACCCGGGCAGTCCGTCTCCGCTGGAACCTCCACCTCGGGGTCGACGAGGAGATCCGACACCGCCAGCCGTTCCACCACGCGCGGCCGGCCCAGTGGGGGGTGGCAGCGCAGGCTCAGCTGGTCGTGGGCGTCGAGTTCGGGGTGGTCGGGCAGGGCTGCCGGTCGCCAGCTGCCATCCCGACCCCGGATCAGGGAGACGCTGGGCAGCACCACGTCGTGGTCGAGCAGCGCGGCGAGGCGACTCGCCCAGTCGGACAGCGGCCGGACGCCGTTCACGGGAACGACGGTCAGGTACCGCCGCAGCCCCGGAGGCAGCCGGTCCACCAGCAGTGCCGTCTCCTCCGGGGTGGGCAGACCGTCAGCCAGGTCCAGCACCACCCGGGGTCCGGTGTCGGACAGGCGGACCTGCCGGCCGGTGTGCTCGGGGATCGGCTGCTCGGAGCGGGACCGGACGTACAGGCCGGCGGGGATCGGCTCCGCCTGGAGCTCGTCGGTCGTGGTCGGCCCCGGGGGGACGAGCGCCTCCCAGTAGGGGCGGCGCCACCGCACCGCGAACCGGAACGTGGGTTGCCGGCCGCGGAAGAACCGCCACCCCGACTCGCCGGTGGAACCTCCCGCGTAGAGGTGGCCGCCGGCGACCCACTCCACGCCCTCCTCGGGTGCGACGACGTCCACCCGGAACGCCGAGCTGAGTTCGGCCGCCCACCGGCCGTTCGGACCCTCGACGTTCCCCAGTCCGGGCACGGCGAGCCACAGCTGGTGGCCGGGACCTCGAGTCTCCGGAAGACCGAACCGGCAGGCCTCCCAGAGCAGCGGCCACAGGTTCCCCGTCCGGAGGACCGACGGGGCCACGACCACGATGGTGTTGTCGGCGACGGCGGGCAGCTCCCGGAGGAACCGCTGCTCCTCCTCGTCCCGGTCGCCTGCCATCCGGATCAGCACGTTCGGTCCCCGTGCCTGGAGGAGGAAGTCACCGTCGGGTTCGGGCCGTGTGCCGGCCCGCTCGTCGTGCGGCGGCTGCATCAGGGCGCGTCTCGATTCTCGGTCTTTCCGCTCACCGGTGCTGGGTCCGTCTCCCAGGTCAGTGGGTCGCCACTCCTCGCGGGCCAGTCTCGGTGATCAGCGTCGCGCCACCGGGGGCGGTACCCTCGCCTGTGAGCGATCCAGGGGTTTCCCTCACGACACGGGACGTCGATGTTTCGCGTCCATGAGGCGTCATGGTTCCACACTGACCATGCGAGGCGAGTCGGCGGATCTTATCACCCGACGGAGTGAGCTGGGTCTCGCGACCTCGCTCCCGCGACGGAGGGGACCCCGCTCCTCACTAGCGTGAACGGGTGTCCTCGTCCGCTCCCCCGGCCCCCTCCGTCCCGCCTCACCACACCGCTGCCCCTCGCCCCCTCTCCCCGTTCGGCTGGCCCGCCGCCGCACACGGGGGCGGGACCCGCCCCCGGCGCGACTCCCCCCATTCCGGGGCGCCACGGGGCGCGGCCGTCGCGAGGACATCGCCGTGGAGCACGAACGCTCCTGGCCGCCGGGGCACCTCCGCAGGAAGGTCCGCGCCGAGCGATGCGTCGGCGGCGGATCGGCCGCACCACCCCCGGCTCCCCCGACCGCGCGAGCTCCGGGCGGCGGTCGTCCCGAGCACCGAACCCGGAGCCGGCCCCACCAGCGGACCGGAACGACCAGGTCGGTGGTGCTGATGTCCCGTTGGGACCGCCTGCAGAGCGTCCTGGTCGCCGCGGCCGCCGGCGGCGGCCTCGCCGTGGGCGTGGCCTGGCCCGTGGGGTCGGCGTTGGAACACCTGGTGTTGCCGGCACTGCTGCTGATGCTCGTCTGCGTCTTCGCGCAGCTCGACGCGGCCCAGGTCGGGACGGTCCGGCGGGCGGGGGCGGTGATCACGGCCAGCCTGGCCCTCAACTTCGCCTGGACACCGCTGCTGGCGTGGGCGCTGGGATCGGGACTGCTCGGGGACGCGCCGGACCTGCGGATCGGCCTGCTGCTGCTGCTCGTCACCCCCTGCACGGACTGGTACCTGGTCTTCACCTCGCTGGCTCGCGGGCACATGGGCGTGGCCGCCGCCCTGCTGCCGGTGAACCTCGTGCTCCAGCTGGCGCTGCTGCCCTGGTACGTGGTGCTGTTGGGCGGGCCGGCCGCGATGGTGGACACCGGGACCCTGGTCGAGGCCGTCCTCGTCGTCCTGGTCATCCCCCTCGCGCTGGGCCTGGGGCTCCGGTGGGCCGCCGGCCGGTGGCGCGGACCGGCGTGGCGTGACCGCGCCGTGGGTGGCCGGGCCGGGGCGTTGGTGCTACCGCTGCTCTGCACGGCCGTGTTCGCCATGTTCGCCTGGCAGGCGCGCACCGTCGTCGAACACGGGTCCGCGCTGCTCGCCCTGCTGGTTCCCCTGCTGGTCTTCTTCGTGGCCACCCCCCTGCTGGCCGTGGGAACCGGACGTGCGTTGCGACTCCCGGCCGACCAGCGGGTGACGCTGACGATGACGACCACGGCCCGCAACTCGCCGATCGCGCTGGCGGTGGCGGTGGCCGCGTTCCCGGACCGCCCGTTGATCGCCGTGGCGCTGGTGTTGGGCCCGCTGCTGGAACTGCCGGTGCTCGCCCTGCTCAGCCAGCTCGTCCGGGTGCGGGAACCTGCCGGGTCGACGGGATGAGCGGGTGCGGGTCCCCACCCGGCCTCTCCGCTGCTCAGCTGCTGGGGAGCCGTCGCACAACCCCCGGCTCGGCCGGATGGGACGAGGTTCGAGGACCGGCGGGAGCGACAACCCCAGGTCAGCCGGCTGGGTGGGGACCCCGTGGAGCACGCCCTGGGGACTGCGGCACGCCCCGGGCGGGCGGGCTGCTCTTCGTGGGGTGGAACGCGCCGGTGGACGACGCGCACGTGCTCGCGCCACGGTGATCTCGCCAGGCCCCGGTGAACTCGTCCGGACAACGGCCACGGTCCTTCGCGCGGTCTGGTGGTGTGCGGTCACACCCTGGCACTCGTCCTCCCCGTCAGGCTGCTCCGAGACCGGATGCGGTCGAGCCCGCCCCCTCCTCACCTCCTGGCCCGACGCGTTCCGCAGCCGGCCCACCGGTGCTCCTGACCTGCGGGGTACCGCCGGCGGCGGCGTTGGTCGAGGGCTGGGCCGGCCACACCGGAGGGGCCTAGCGCTCCGTCCGAGCAGTACCGCTCGGGACGCCGGGCTCGTGCGACGCCGGGCGGCGGGGTGGCGAACACGGACGAGCACGCGCCCGGCCTGGTGCTCCACCCGACGACGAGCCCGGTCGCCCGAGCGGCGGGCGGGCACCCGGTGCAGCTCCGCGCCACCCTGGCCCGGTTGGCGGTGCTCCCCGTTGGCACCGGCTGCGCCAAGGCCGACACCGCACCCCGGGAGAACATGCCAACGCCCACCGGCACGCTCGTCGAACGGGTCGAGGTACGTCCCAATAGGGAGATCGTGCCGCACCTGAACCGCTACCCGGTGAGCGTGGACGAGCAGGGTTCGACGCCACCAGCGGTCTCCGCTCCGCCCCTGGGCGCCGGCGGACGGACCGCACGACACGAGGCCGTACCGCCGCCGGGCGGCGGCAGCGGGACAGCCTCCAGCTCGGCGGCGGTCCGCCCCTGGTCCCGGCCCACGGGAACACGTCGCACCGCTGCCGGCGAACCGCCGACCGGCCCGAAGATCTCCCCCTCCGGGTGGGCCCGCCTTGAGGGGACGCGACCGACGGGGTTCGTCCTGGTTGCGCCGTTCGTCGTAGCGTGCCGGACATCCTCCCGGACAGCTCACGAGGCACGCCGTCCACTGCCGACTGTGCGCGCCACCGAGCTCGGCAGGAGCTTCGCCCCGCCGGTGAGCAGCACGAAACCCTCCCTCCCGGGCCGCGTCGGCCCCATCCCGCCGCTGGGTCCGGTACCCGCCTCCCCTCGCCGGTGACTCCGGTCACGGCCGTCGATGGGGTACCAGTAGTCCGCCCGCAGCCGACAGGTGCGGGCTGGTGAGCGGCCGACGCCGGAACGGCCTGACGAGCGGTACGGGCTTCGCGCGAGTCACACGCCGCAGGTCAACTCCGTCCGCCTGTCGGAGCGGCCGCGAGAAGGACAGGAGTGCGCAATGCCCCTCGGAACAGGACGGTCAGCCCGCCGTCGCCGCCTCCCCTCGCTGCTCGCGCTCGCCGGCGCGGTCACCCTGCCCGTGGGCCTGCTGCCTGCCCTCGGTGGCGCCGCGACGGCCGAGACGGGCGCGACCTCGGCGCCCGCCCAGGTGCTGTTCGACGACTTCGACTACACGAGCCACACCGACCCGCGCCTGCGGGAACGCGGCTGGAGCGTGCGGAACTACCCGGGTGGTCCCGGTATCGGCGGTGACACCTGGTCGGCGGCGAACATCAGCTTCCGGTCCGAGGGAGCGGGGACGCTGTTGCGGCTGGAGGCGACGACCGACGGCACCGTGGCCGGCACCTCCCAGGCGCAGATCAACACCCAACGCCGTTTCCACCACGGCACCTACGCCGCCCGGGTGCGGTTCACCGACGCACCGGTGAGCGGGCCCGACGGTGACCAGGTCCTCCAGACCTTCTACACCATCACTCCCCTGCGCTGGGACTACGACCCGGAGTACGGGGAGCTGGACTTCGAGTACCTGCCCAACGGCGGCTGGGGACAGCGTTCCTCGGCGCTGTTCCTGACCAGCTGGGAAACCTACCGACCCGATCCGTGGGACGCGCGCAACGAGTCGGCCGTCCGCCCGGGGTCGCTGGCGGGTTGGCACGACCTGGTGGTGCAGGCCGACGGCGGGACGCGGACGGTGCGCTACTACCTGGACGGTCAGCTCGTCGCCGAGCACGGCGGCCCGAACTACCCGTCATCGCCCATGTCCCTCGACTTCAACCAGTGGTTCATCCCGGAGGGCTTCATCGGGAGTTCGGCGAGCCGGACCTACGAGCAGGAGGTCGACTGGGTGTACCACGCGAAGGACGAGATCCTCAGCCCCGCCGAGGTGACCGCGCAGGTGGCGGCCCAACGCGCGGCAGGTGTCTCCCACTTGGACACCGTCGCGGAGTGAGCCCGGTAGGCCACGCCACGCCGGAGCACCCACGGACGCGCCGCTCTCCGAGTGCTCCGGCCTGGCTGGGTCCACCGTGATGGTTTCACGACGAGCGGACTGCCATCTCGCGGCGTTCGCGACCAGTTTCCTCACTCGGCCCCGCAAGCACCCGACCGCCTGAGCTCAGGCGAACGGAGTCCTTCACAAACCCGGTACAGCGGCCCAGACCTCTCCGCTTCGGCAGGTTCGGTCCACCCACCGCGCGTAGCCGGGTCACGGCGATC
Organism: Actinoalloteichus spitiensis RMV-1378; assembly: GCF_000239155.1. GTDB lineage: Bacteria > Actinomycetota > Actinomycetes > Mycobacteriales > Pseudonocardiaceae > Actinoalloteichus_B > Actinoalloteichus_B spitiensis. Next base: position 8,292 of record NZ_AGVX02000615.1, on the reverse strand, counting down.
ATCCACTCAGCACACCGAGTGGTCTGCTGATCACGAGCTTGCCTCGTGTTGTCCCCTCAGCGTCTCGAAAACGCTTAGTGAGGAAGGACGACGATGGTGAAGCGCGTACGCCGAACCCGCCAGCGCATTGGCAGGATGGTGGAGGCGGCGGGAGTGGTGTGCACGGTCGCGGCCGAGGGCCTCGACCTGATGGGCACCTCTCCCGGCCTGGTCAGCGCGACCAGGCGGTTCGGCCTGGGGCTTCGCCTCCTCGGAGGCTGGCTCCAGCGGTAGTCGGGGACGACGTCAGGTGTTCCTCGGAGGTGCTGCAACACCCCCGCCTCCCGGCGTCGCCCTCCTCAGCGGGCTACGTGTCCACTGTCAAGACACGCGTCCACATAGCCAACATCGGCAGTGTGCAACTCACCCGCACGGCGCGTAAGTTCACCACCTTTCTGAACGGAGCATCGACCCTCCCGAACAACAGATGGAACACCGCACCGTCACCCGTTACACAGAAACGCGTTGACACGGACGAAAGCCGCAACTTCACCCGTTTGAAACGGTTCACTTTTCTCGGATGCGCGCTCGACCAACACGCGACCCTGAACCGCTCCCAGTGGGTGCACCGAACCTCCTGACACCCGCGCTCTCCCGGCCCCGACGACACGTCAGCGGTGCCCGCACCTGCTGGGCGTCGGCCCCACCGCTCCTCCGCTCGCTCAGCTCGCCGGCTGGCTTGCCGGGCGGGTGTCCGGGGTGCGGACCCGGCCGAAGAACGCCAGCAGCAGCGCACTGGTCAGGGCCACCACGGCGGCGACCGTGAAGGTGCCGATCCAGCCGAGGAGCGAATCCACCGGTCCCACTGATCACCCTGCGGTGATCGACGGAGTGGCGAACGTCCGCCTGGTGCCCGCCGCCCCGCCGTACCGCGAACCGGGCGCCGCCCGCTTCCCCCACGTCGAGCCGGTACGCCGTGAACCCCGACCAGGCGATGGCTGCCCACCCCATCACCTTGGTCGGGTCCACGTGTCGACCCACCCGCCGTCGATGAAGCCGAACGGCGAGCAGGTGAAGGCGGAAGCAGCCAGGATCCAGCCGAACGCGGCGTTGGAGAAGCCGAACCCGGTGGTGATCAGCGGCGCGGCCACGCCGATGACGACGCGGTCCGCGTGGCCGAGCACCCGGATCACGAGGTTCGAGGCGAGGAACGCGCGATCGGGTTCGTGATCGGCGATCCGGTGCGGCCGGTCATGGGCGGTTGTCCTTCTGCGGTGGCGCGGGGCGCGGGGTTCGTGTGCCACGGGCCGGGCGGCGTGGACCAAGGCTGCTGGTCAGAAGTAGCAGCGGGCCACCGAGACGACGGTGTCGTCGTCAGCGGCGATGACCGCGGTGAGCCACCGGTCGTGGGCGGTGCACGGGTGGGAGATGCCCAGGCGCACCAGGTCGGAGGGCCCGAGGTCGGCGTCGGGTGGGACGGTGAGGAAGGCGTGCTGGTCGTTGAGCGCGGTGACCTGCCATCCCGGAGTGGGGCGGGGCGACCCGCCCCGGTGGTCCCGGGCCTCGATCGGGAGGGGGAGCCCTTCGTCGTAGTTCAGCTCCCGCCGGCCGGCGCCGAGGATGACCTGGTCGGGGGTGGGCCTGGTGAGCACGGGTGCCCACACCTCGATGGCGGGGGCAAGCCTGGCCACTTCGGCCGGGTCGGAACCGGAGCCGTCGAGCGGGGACAGCGCGTGGTAGAGGCCCTGGTCGTGGGTGAGGTAGGCGCCGGGCCGGGCGATCACCCGCACGGGCGGGTCGGCGGGCCAGCCGGTGGCGATCTCCTCGCCGACCAGGTCGAAGTAGAGGCTGCCGCCGGCCGAGACCACGTACTCGGGGAGCCGGGGGTCGCGGTGGGCGAGGACGATGTCCATGGCCGCCCGCAGCCAGCCCAGGTAGTCGCGCACGGCGCGCAGGCCTTCGCCGCCCCGCGAGTGGCTGACGGACCCCTCGTAGCCGGACACGCCGGCCAGGGCGAGCGCGGGGGTGGCGCGCACGGCGTCGACGGTGGCGGCCAGGGCGGCGGTGTCCCGGCATCCGCCGCGTCCGCCCTCGTGGCCGACCTCCACGAGCACCGGCAGGGGGGTGGTGGTGTCCTGGCTGGTGAGGGCGTCGGCCAGCACGGCGACACCGGCCGGCGAGTCCACGTAGCAGAAGAAGCGCCGTTCCGGTTCCTCCCCGAGCCAGTGGGCCGCCTCCACGGCAAAGGCCCGGTCGACGAGTTGGTTGGCCAGCAGGATCCGGTCGTGGCCGGCGGCCATGAACACCCGGGCCTGGAACGGGTTGGCGACGGTCACCCCCCATGCTCCGGCGCGGAGCGCGTAGTCAGCCACCTGCGGGGACGCCGAGGTCTTCAGATGGGGTGCGAGTGACATGCCCCGCTCGGCGGCGAAGAGCGCCATCAGCTCCGCGTTGTGGCGCAGGGCGGAGTCCCGCAGCACGAGCAGGGGGAAACCGAATTCGCCGTCGAAGACGCGGCGGCCCGAGGAGCCCAGTTCGGCGAGGGTGCCGTGCGCGGCTTCCGGAGGCAGTCCCTTGAACCGCCAGCCGATCGCGCCGTCGTCGATGAACCCGGGTTCCGGTCGTGCCGGGGTGCCGGGGCTGCGGGTGGTTCCGGTGTTGTCCGTCATCGTGTCTGCGCTCCCTGCGTGTCTGAGGACCGGGCTGCGGAACAGCTCCCCCCACCTTGGGGGCAGCGTGGAGTTCGTCCAAGGGAGCGAACTCCGCCGGCGTGTGCACCTGGGCGATCGCGCCCGGGCCGAACACGACGCGGGCCACGCCGTCGAGGGCGGCCGTGGAGCCGTCGGTGCCGTGCCCGGCGTCCTTGGCCTCCGGTTGCGCCCGGTGCTGGCCAGCATGGACGCGACGGCGCGGACGGAAGGGGCCTCGGGAGGTTTCCAGGCATCGTCGACGACGTGGGGTTCGTTTACATCGACGCCGGCCGGCCAGGGCGGAGGAGTTCGTCGCGGAGTTCTTCCCGCACCTGGTGCGGGTCCTCACCGGCGGCGGTGCGGCGGTTGACGGTCCGGGTGCACCCTCGGGAGGACATCGCGGCCAGAACCGCTGTCGACCATGGTGACGGCCCAGGAGGGCGGGCCGGCTTGGTGTTCGGGGCCAGGGCGTACTCGTGGGCGAGGTAGTGCACGATGCGGACGCGGAGGCCGTCACCCGCGGCACCACCGACCTCGACCGAGGAGCGCCCATGCCCCTACCACCCCAGCGCCCGCCGCGAGCCGTGTGTGTCGGCGAGTCGATGGTGGTGCTGGTGCCGCGCCAGACCGGCCCGTTGGAACGCGCCGAGGAGTTCCGGCGCTCCGCCGGCGGGGCCGAGTCGAACGTCGCCGGCGCGCTCGCCGGCCTCGGTGTCGACACCGCCTGGGTGTCCCGCCTGGGCGACGACGGCTTCGGGCGCTACCTCCGCGCGGACATCGCCCAACGTGGGGTGGACGTCTCCGCCGTCGAGGTCGACCCGCAGCGCGCCACCGGCCTCTACGTCAAGGAGACCGGCGACGGCACGGGGGACCTCCCCGCCGGGCGCAGCCGCATGCACTACTACCGGGCCGGGTCGGCGGCCTCCGCCATGTCGCCCGACCTGGTGGCCAGCGGGCCTGCCCGGGACCTGCTCGACCAGGCCGACCTGGTCCACCTCACCGGCATCACCGCCGGGATCTCCGACACCGCCACCGCCCTGCTGTGGCACCTGCTCTCCAGGCCCAGGCCGTCCACCACGGTCAGCTTCGACCTGAACTGGCGGCCCGGGCTCTGGCACGGCCGCGACCCCTCCGTGCTCGGACGGCTCTGCGCGCTCGCCGACGTCGTCCTCCTCGGCGCCGACGAGGCGACCGAGGTGCTGGGCAGCTCGTCACCTGCTCGCCTCCGCGAAATCCTGCCGAACCCGGGGATGCTGGTCATCAAGAACGACGCGCACGAGGCGGTCGCCGTGGACCGGGCGGGCACCGAGGTCGTCGTGCCCGCCCTCGACGTCGAGGTGGTGGAACCCGTAGGAGCGGGTGACGCCTTCGCCGCCGGGTACCTCGCCGGCACCCTCCGGAACCTGCCGGTGGCACACCGGCTCCGCCTCGGGCACCTGTGCGCCGCGCACGTGTTGGCGGTGCCCGGCGACCACGCCGTTCCCCCCACCCCAGCGACGATCGCCGCGCTCCTGGCCCGCACCGACGACGAGTGGGCGCGGACCAGGGTGAGCGGGCGGGGCGTCGAAACCCGCCGGTAGCGTCGTGACGGCGGAACCAGGACGCAGGCGGGGACGCCTCGGCCCGCGCCCGGACCAGGAGGTGGGAGCGTGGGCCAGGGCCTGACCAGGGCGCTGAGCATTCCGGTCGACCTCGGGGAACGGGAGCGTTGGACAACCGTGTCGCGGGTGCCGCGGGCGTGCCGGTGCGGGAGGTCAGCGGCCGGACGGTGGTCTCTGGGTCCGGGTCCGTCCCCCGTGGTGCGCAGCTCCAAGCAGGTCCTGGAGCTCCTCCCGTGCCTGCTGTCCGCCGCCGCGATCCCCGCGACGGCGGGTACGACGAGTCAACACCGCCGACATCCACCTCGGCCCGTGAAAGAGGGGTTAGCTCGATGGCTGACCAGACCAAGACCGCGATCCGCACTGACGCCGCCCCGGCCCCCGCGCACACCTTCTCGCAAGGGGTCCGCAAGGGACCGCTGCTCCAGGTGTCCGGTCAGGGCCCGGTCGACCCGGCCAGCAACGAGTACGTCTTCCAGGGCGACGTCCGCGCGCAGACGATCCGCACCCTGGAGAACGTGGAGGCCATCCTCGCTGCCGGCGGCGCCAGCTTCGAGGACGTCATCATGCTGCGCGTCTACCTCACCACGCGCGAGCATTTCGCGACCATGAACGAGGCGTACGGCGAGTTCGTGACCGCCCGGGTGCCCAGCGGCGTGCTGCCAGCGCGGACGACGGTGTTCACCGGCCTGCCCCGCGCGGAGATGTTGGTGGAGATCGACGCCCTCGCGGTCGTCAACGGCTGACTTCCCTCCCTCACCGGGTGCTGGCTGGTGCGCACGCCGTTCAGGCCACCCCTGTCAGCACCCGGACCGAGGTGTTCCCCTGGTCACGACGCTCCCCCGAGCGGCAACAGGCGGCACCAGGACCACGAGCCGGCAGCACCGTCCACACGGAACACCGTCACGAAAGGTGCTCCGCCGATGGCGTGAACTCCTCGCCGATCCTTCCCGCGCTGGGCTCCACAGTGACTAACCTCCGTGTCGTTGATCACAGTCCAGCTCTGCTCGAGGACGTCATGAGGTAGGCACTGCATGACCGGATCGCAGGACGCAGCAACTGGCTCATTCACAAGCATGACGCAGCCCCCGCCCAAACTGAGCGGGACGATCGCGGCGTTCACCTCCGCCGCGGCAGCCGGACGCGTCACGCTCAACGCGGAGAGCGCCGAAGCCATGGCCAGCAAACTGGAAGCCATCGCGGACCGAGCCGAGCGCCGGCTCACGCTCTTCGAGAACCTCAACCGGGTGGCCCTGGGTTCGAGTGAGGTCGCCAAGACCATGGAACGGCAGGACCGCGCGGCGGCCGCCGGCACCCCTACCTCCGCCAAGGAGAACCTCGTGCTGTACGTGCGGTCGCTTCGTGAGGTCGCCGCAGCGGTACGGACCTGCGCTCGGTCGACGGTGGCGACGGACGAGGCGAACGCGGCGACGCTGAACCAGAAAGGTGTCCAACCGGCATGAGAACATCGGGACGCCGCGGCCAGGTCCTGGTAGGTCTGCTGCTCGCGGTGCTCGTCGTGATCAGCGGCTGTGCTCGGGAGTCGGCCGGTCACGCCACCCCCACCACTCACGGCGACCAGTCGGAGACGTCCGAAGCGGTCGTCCCCGGGACGGGCGGGGCGTCCGCACTGAGCAGCAGCCCTGGCTCTTCCTCGGTGGGCGCCACCCTGGAGAGCTTGGATCCGTGCGAGCTCCTCGACGAGGAGACGCTCACCTCGGTCGGCATCGATCCGGCGACCGGAGAACGGAACTCGATCGGGATCAACCACGCCTGTACCTACGCGCAGCTCGAACCCGACCAGCCCATCGTCCTCATCCAGCTGAACACGTTCCTTGGCGCCGACGCCCAGAACTACGGGGACGCGAGTGTGGAGGAGATCGAGGTGGACGGCAGGCGCGCCCTCCAGGTCGAGGATGACATCTTCTGCGAGATCGTCCTCGACCTCGATCCCGGAGCCAGCGCCGTCGTGCGAGCGAGCACGATCGCCTCGGGCGAGGCCTGCCCCATCGTCGAAGCGGTCGCCCCGCTGCTGAACAAGGCCCTCCCCTAGTTCACGAAGTCCCGCGAGGACCAGTCCGAGCTCCGCGAGCTGGCCGGGCCCCTGCTCGGATCAGCGCCACAAGCGAGCTCGTCGACCGCCCCGTTCCGGTTGCTGCGAGCATGCGGCCGGGCAATCGGTCCGGATTCGCGCCGAGGCCCTCCTGGCAGGAGAACCAACGTACCTAGACCGATCGGCCTCTCAGGCCGCTCCGGAATCACTCCCGCCGAGACCAATCTTGGGTTGGACACTGCGCCAGAGGACCGGTGCAAGGGGCCGCGTCGTTCCCCACCGGTCGGTGCGGTCGTTGCGATCCTCACCGGCCCCGGAGGGCCGGTGCAACTTGGTCGGGGAAACGGCTGGTCAGCCCGTAGGTGCCGTTGCGATCCTCACCGGCCCCGGAGGGCCGGTGCAACCGCGGCCGTGGCGGGCGGGCTGACACTCACCGAGGTGTTGCGATCCTCACCGGCCCCGGAGGGCCGGTGCAACAGCCACACGGGCAGGCTCAGGATCTGGCGGGCGTAGTTGCGATCCTCACCGGCCCCGGAGGGCCGGTGCAACTGGAGGATCGACCGGTCCTCCGCCCCGGCGGACACGACGTTGCGATCCTCACCGGCCCCGGAGGGCCGGTGCAACCCCCGAGGGTGTGCGGCTCGACCCGGTGGTGGTGGACCCGTTGCGATCCTCACCGGCCCCGGAGGGCCGGTGCAACGTCAAAGGCGGGTAAGCGGCGGCTTCAGGAGGACCCGTTGCGATCCTCACCGGCCCCGGAGGGCCGGTGCAACCACGGACCTGTACCTCGACGGCACCCGTGTACGACTCGGTTGCGATCCTCACCGGCCCCGGAGGGCCGGTGCAACTGCAACTCTCCTTGTCTCTCGTCATCCACCGGCGCCACCCGTTGCGATCCTCACCGGCCCCGGAGGGCCGGTGCAACTATGTCCGGGGGCCTGCGTAGCTTGCCGGTGGCCGGGAGTTGCGATCCTCACCGGCCCCGGAGGGCCGGTGCAACCGGCCAGCCGCTGGGCGGCGGCGGCCTGGGCGGCGGCGTTGCGATCCTCACCGGCCCCGGAGGGCCGGTGCAACTGCGGCAGGGGCAGGTGACCCGGTGTGCGAGTTGCGGTTGCGATCCTCACCGGCCCCGGAGGGCCGGTGCAACGGCAGCGCGGCCGCCGGCGGCAGGATGCGGATCATCAGTTGCGATCCTCACCGGCCCCGGAGGGCCGGTGCAACTCCCAGCGCAGTTCCGCCTCGTGTTCCACGGGGGCGGTTGCGATCCTCACCGGCCCCGGAGGGCCGGTGCAACTGGTGCCCGGGGTCCCGCCGCCGTAGCCGTAGGCGTTGCGATCCTCACCGGCCCCGGAGGGCCGGTGCAACTCGGTTTTGCGCTGCAATTGCTAGTCTATTCGGGTGTTGCGATCCTCACCGGCCCCGGAGGGCCGGTGCAACTCTCGGATCCTCGCCCCCGCCAACTTCACCGCCTTGTTGCGATCCTCACCGGCCCCGGAGGGCCGGTGCAACGCTGCGCGAACAGCGCGTTTCCAGTTTAGCGGCGACGCCGCGCCAGCATGAGACGGACATACAGGACGACACTCCCGGGATCCACTGAGGAGAGCACAGGCGTGTCGCGTGACGCTTCCGATCCGCGCTCGAGCACAGGGCGGGAGCGACCGCTCCGAGACCTGTCTGGGCAACCCCCTCGGGGTTACCGCGTCCATCACCGACGCACGTGTTCGGGGCACGGGGTGCCCGTCCCGCTTCCAGCACCACCGGAGGGCATCCCGACTCCAGCCGGGCACGGCTGCGCGGACACGGCATACCGGAGGCCACCGGCTGATGCTACCGCCGCCCCCCGGGGTGGAGCGCCCGAGCGTCCCGTGGATGACGGCGCTGGCGCTCCGGCCGGCCGCACGTCGGACGTGGAGGCCGCGAAGACCGCACAGCGGACGCCGCGAAGACCTCGGCCCGGCCCACCTCGATGGGT
>NZ_AGVX02000616.1 GCF_000239155.1 Actinoalloteichus spitiensis RMV-1378 | reverse complement strand
CACCTGGGCGGGGGTGGGGGCCGTGGGTGGTGGGGACCCGTCGTCCGCCGCGAAACCCCGGGTGAAGCCCTCGGCGATGTCGGCCGCGCTGACCTCCCAGGTCAGGTGCACGAGGCGGTTCGCGAGCGGGGCGGTGAGCTCCCAGCCGTCGGCGGCCAGGCCGGGCGGGTTCGCGGCGGCGACGATCCGGACGGTGGTGGGGAGCGTGAGGTCCCCGACTGTGCGTTCCAGGACCACGCGCAGCATGGCGGCCTGCACGGCGGGCGGGGCGGTGGTGAGTTCGTCCAGGAACAGCAGCCCGGTCCCCGCGGTGGCGAGTCGTTCGGCCCACCGGGGCGGCGCGAACCAGGTGCCGTCGGCGCGGACCACGGGCAGGCCGGCGAAGTCGCTGGGTTCGCGGATCGAACCGACGACGGCCTCCACGGGCAGGCCGAGCCGCTCGCCGAGGGCGAGGACCGTGGAGGTCTTGCCGGTGCCGGGGTCACCCCACAACAGCACGGGCAGGTTGGCGGCGACGGCCACCGCCAGCGCCTCCCGCACGGTCTGGTTGCTGGTCATCGGTGGTTCTCCTCTGTTTCCGGGCAGCGCGAAGTCCGCGCGGTCGCGCGCTCGACGGGCTGGGGATGAGGTCCTGGTCCCCGCGGGCGCCCGGTCGTCCTCGGGCATGCCGGGAGCAGGCCGGCGCCTGTCCTGGTTCGGCGCTCCCGTGGGTCAGCGACCTCGGCACGCCGCGCGGGCTGTCACGAGGCCGCTGACCCACAGCGCCGGGATCTCCGAACTCCTCGCGTCCGGAGCGGCATCCCTCCCCTGCCGTCAACCATAGTTGACTTCCACGGGCGATGTCAACCGAGGTTGACACATGGATGCGCCCCGGCTTCAACCGGGCAGGAACCGGACCGGGCAGGAACGAGGGACCGCGACGCGACGCCGTCTCCTCCACACGGTGCGGAGAGGACGGCACCAGAGGCACCGGCGGAGCACCCGAGGCGACCCCGGGCACTCCGCCGGCCGGGAACTCACCCGGGATCAGCCGAGGGCGGCCTCGATCAGATCGGCGGCCCGGCTGGTGCCACCCTCCAGGAGCGCGTCCTCCCGCAACCGCGCCGAACGACGCGCCACCTCCGGATCAGCGACGAGTTCCGACAGCGTGTCCCGCAGGACCTCCGCGGTGGCGTCGGCGGTGTCGACGCGACGCGCCACCCCCAACTCCACCAGCCGGTCCGCGTTCATGAACTGGTCCACGGCCTGCGGGACAGCGATCATCGGAACCCCCGCCGACAGGCCCTCGGCGCTGCTGCCCATCCCGGCGTGCGTGACGAAGGCGTCAGCCTGTTCGAGGATCGACAACTGCGGCACCCAGGAACGCACCTCGACGTTCCCCGGGATCGCACCGAGCTCGGCCGGGTCCACGTACTTCCCGATCTGGAGCACGACATGCCACCCGGGCAGGTTCCCGTAGGCGGCCAGGCACTGCCGGTAGAACTCCGGCTGGCGCGTGTAGGCCGAACCCAGCGAGACCAGCAGGACCTTCTCCGCCCCCTCCGGGCGGACCCAGGTGTCCCGATCCGCCCGAGGGCCGGCACACGAACCGACGAAGGTCACCGTCGTGGTGTCGACCCGGTCCGCGTTGGGTTGCATCGCACGCGGGATCAGGGCCAGCGACGTCGACGGCCGCCCCGCGAAGGCGTCCATGTCGGTCGTGGTGGCCCCGGTGTCGGCGAGCCACCGACCGAACCGCTCCCGGTAGGCGTCGGCACCGGGCAACCCCCACAGCGGAGCGGCGACCTCCTCGTCGTAACCGTCCCAGGACACGAACGCCGGGGACAGCTGCACCAGCGGACGCCCCTGCGTCTCGGCGATGACCCGCGCCGCGTAGGCGCCGATGTCGTACAGGTAGACGTCCGCCGGGTCGGCGTCGTAGAAGGCGCGCAACGCCGGCAGGGCCTGGATGCCCTCGTCGAGGAACAGCCCCATCGCGGCGATGGGGTCCTCCGGCCAGTCGTTGTCGGCCACGGGCAGCACCGAACGGTAGGGAACGAGTTCCGCACCGGTCGGGGTGATGAGGTGGGAGACCGCCGGGTCGTTGGCGTAGGTGACCCGGTGGCCCCGCGCGACGAGCTCCCGGATGATCTCCAGGCTCGGCAGGACGTGGCTGACAGCGGGAACGCTGACCATCGCGATGTGGGCACGGCGACGTGACATGAGGAATCGACTCATTTCCGGTCTACGAGGAATGGAATGACGAATCCGTGCGCGAACCAGGCCCACGGCGGCAGCCTGCGGGCGGGCGCACGGAGAGCAGGGGCGTTGCCCCTGGCGACGTCACTCGTAGATCGGGAGGAATGCCATGCCCGCGACCCTACCCCGACGTCTCCCGCCGACGCACCCGAATAACGGAGCCGCCCGCCGGAGCGGACCGCCGGCACCGAGCACCCTCCCAAGGCAGTGGGCCGGGACGGCGTCGCTGAGGGCAACGACCGCCGGGGCCGACGCGCCCCGGGCGGCTGTCGCCACCTCGCGGCAGGCGGGTCCATCCCCTTCTCGGAGGTGCTCGTCGACCGCCTGACCGGAGCCTGGGGACCCGTCACACCCCCGTCACACCACCCGTCACACCGGGACGGGTCCGCCTGTCCCGGTGTGACGGGCGAGGGACACCGCCGTCACACCGAAATCCCCTGGTCAGGGGGCAGAAGGAAGGCGTTGTGACGGGTGGGACGCCTTTTCGGACCATGTCTCTCCCCACACCCGCAGGGCCCCCTCCGAAGCCCAGACACACCCGCGCCCGGCACCCGTCACACCCCCACCAAGTACGCGTGACAGTCAGCTCACACGCATCCATCGCTGCTGCGCACACCTTCTCTGTTCCAGCAGCCACCAGCTCACCGCTCATCTCGGTTCTCACGAGGGAGCAGCGCGATCACCGCCAGCACGTCGCCTACTCAGACTCCTGTCCACTCGCACTATCCGCCCCGGGGGACCGCACTCACACACGGGAACAGGCAGGCGTTGACAGATCACCGAAGCCTGTCGGCGGTCAGGCCTGAACTTCCGTGAAGTATGCCGGCTATTCCGAGGTGGCGGAGCAAGCCGAGAAGCCGAGTTCGCTCCGCCGAACATCGCACTCATCATTCACCCACGGACGAGGGATACGCTGAAGCAAGCCCGGCCCAGTAGGTTCAGCGCTACCGTGTTGGTTACCGGGCACTTCCTGAGGGGTGGGGTCCCAATGGATCTAGATCCAGACAACGCGAAGAAATCAACTCCAGCACCCGCAACGGCCATGATGAAAGGGAAAGTGCACGAGTTCTTGGCCGCAGCGACAGCTGGCAGAGTCTCGATAGACGCGGAAAGCGCCGAACGCATGGCGCGCAAAGTAGATGCCATAGCCGACCGCGCGAGAGATCGGTTGGACAGACTTCAACAACTGGACGTCCGCGTACCGCTCGGCACAAGCCCGGTAGCCAAGATGATGGCAGAACACGACAGGAGAGCGGCGGTCGACGATGAGACATATTCAGCTCGTACCGCCTTACAAGACTACATCATAGCCCTGACGGACCTCGCAACGGCGATCCGGACAAGCGCGAGGACAACATCCCGCATCGACGAGGATAGTGCTTCCACACTCAACCAGCTCGAAAGGTGACCATCTTGCGCACAGACGACAGGAGGCAACCTCTGCTTTTCATCACGGCAGGTGCCCTTCTTGCAGCAGGATGCGCTCAGGAGAACGCGGGCCGGCTCACTGCGGTCACCAGCGACCACGGTGGGACGACCCGGACGGCGGAATCACACGGGGCCCCCTCTTCGGAAACGCTAACCGACGGGCTGAGCAACAGCTCAGTCGCTGACGCGCTGGCGGCGATGGACCCCTGCGAGGTGCTCTCACCGACGGAGCTCACCGACCTCGGGTTCGACCCCACCACAGCCGAACTCGACGACGCGGGTGTTCTCTACTCCTGCCGAGTCAAGTCCAGCACGGATGCGCAGATGCGCACCTGGATCCAGTTCGACCCCGAGTTCGCGCTGGACGAGCTGAACTTCTCCAACTACGAGCAGAGCGACACCGAGATCGGCGGGCTTCGTACGTTCCTCCTGAAGAGCACCCTGGATGAGAGGTCGTGCCAGCTCTCGATGGAACTCGGCCACCGCTCGAGTGCGTCGGTCTCCGTCACCTGGGCGGAGAACACCGAGCAGGCCTGCGAGGTGGCCAGGGAGGTAGCGGAGGCCGTCGAACCCAAACTCCCCAGGGAGCCGAGCTGAGCGACGACGCGGACACGCTTCGAACACCCACCGCGCGGCGACCCGCGCGGGGCACCACGCCGGGGGGATCGTCGGGCGCCGTGGCGAGGACGGACGGCGGCCGCGCCGTTCCCTCTGGGGCGGCCGGGAACCGGCCGCCC